>JACQZM010000608.1 GCA_016213885.1 Candidatus Rifleibacteriota bacterium
TGCCCGGGCAACGGCGCTTTTACGCATGGGCCGGGTCGACGCGGCGGAGGCGATCCTGGAGAGGCTGGCGCGGGAGCGCCCCGGAGATCTCGCCATAGCCCACAACCTGGCTCTGGCTCTGGCCATGGGCAGCGATCCCGACGGCGGCCGCAACGACCTCGCCCGCCTGGCGGCCGAGGGTTCCCGGGCCAGTTCGCTGGCGCTGGCCCAGTTCCATCTGCGGGACGGGGAGCTCGACCGTGCCATGGAAGCCGCGCTGGTCGTCCTCGACGCGGAGCCCGGGAGCCCCAGGGTGCTCGAGGTCGTGGGAGGGATCCTGCTGGCGGCCGGGCGGCCCGAGGAGGCGGCTCGGCTCTACCGGAAGGCGCTGCAGACGACGCCCGGGAGTCCCCGCCTGGCCTACGATCTGGCGCTGGCGCTGGAGCTTGCGGGCGAGCGCGAGGAGGCTCTGGAGCGCTTCACGGCCTGCGTGCCGACGGCCCAGGACCCTGTCGGTCCGATGCTCCATCGGGCGTCGATACTGATGGAGATGGGCCGGCCGCTCGAGGCGGCCGCCACGCTGGACGATCTGATCACGCTGGGGGCGCCGGACTGGGAGGTGGCGGTCGCCCTGGCCGAGGCCAGGGAGGCCGCGGGCGACCGGGACGGGGCGCTGGCGGCGTACAGGGAAGGCGTGCGGCGCGGCGGGGCGTCCCTGTTGCCTCACGTGGCGATGGTGGAGTCGCTGATCGAGTGGGCCCGCCCCGACGAGGCCAGGTCGCTGATCGAGCGGCTCGAGAAGCGTCGGCCCGGTCTCCTGGAGCTGGCCTTTCTCAGGCTCAAGCTGGAGCAGCCCGGTGCGGCGGCCGACGGGGCGCTGGCCCGCTGTCTGAGCCTCGTGGAATCGGAGCTGGACGACGAGATCGCCCCGACGGGTCTCTCGGGGCGGATTCTCCTGGAGCTGTGCGAGCTTCCGACCGTCGGTCCCGACGTCGCCCGGAGGCTGCTGGAGAGGGCTGTGGCTCTGGACGAGGACAGCGCCGAGGCGTGGCACGCCCTGGGGATGGCCTGCGGCCGCACCGGGCGATCCGACGAGGCGGTCCGTGCGCTGGAGCGGGCCCGGGAGCTGGCGCCGACCGAACCGACCTTCACCATCGACCTGGCCCGAGCGCTGCTCGACGGGGGGCAGACCGACCGGGCGCTCGAGGAGCTGGACCGGGGGCTCGTCGAGATCCCGGCGTCTGCCGACGTGGCGGCGTTCGGGCCTGGTGCGTCTCGGGAGCGACGAGCCGGCGAGCGGTCTGGAAGACCTCGGCCAGGCCGGGGAGCTGGCGCCCACGGATCCCGGGATTCTCGTGAACCTCGGGGTGGCCATGGGAGCCGCGGGGCTGCACGACGAGGAGACGAGCTGTTACGAGTCGGCGCTGGAGCTCGACCCGAAGCTGGCGCCTGCCCAGATCGACCTGGCCCGGGCGCTGCTGGACAAGGGCCGGGCGGATCTGGTGGCGGAACTGCTGGACCCGCTGCTCGAAGACGAGGCGATCACGCCGGCCCTCCTCGGGGCGACGGGCTGTGCACTCTTCCGGGCCGGCGCTTTCCAGAAGGCGCAGCGGGCGTTCGCCCGGGCCGCCACCGACAGTCCCGACGAGCCACGGTTCGGCTACAACCTGGCGGTGTCCCTCCTCAAGTCGGGCAACAGGGACCGGGCGCGGGAGGCGTTCGCCCTGCTGGCCACTCTGCCCGCGGTGGAGGCCAGGGCCTGCACGGCGCTGGCCCACCTGGCCAGGGAGAGCTTCGACGCCCCGGCGGAGGTACGGTATCTCGAGCAGGCGGTCCGGGCGGACCCGGGTCACGTGCCGGCCCGTGTCAACCTGGCCTCCGCGCTCCTGGTGAGCCGCAACCCGGACGTGGCCCTCGGGATTCTCCTGGAATCGCCGGTCTCGCTCGCCCGATGCGGCGAGGCCCAGTTCAACCTGGCGCTCTGCCTGGAGGCGACCGGCGAGCTGGACCAGGCGACGCGGGCCTACCGGCGGGCGAGCCGGTTGCTGGGCGGCCGGGCCGAGGTGCTCCTGAACCGGGCGTTCCTCTGCAGGGCCAAGGGCCAGACCCGCAAGGAGGCGGCTCTGCTCCGGCGGGCGCTGAGGGTCGATCCGGGCCTGACCGTGGCCGGCGCGTTGCTGGGACTTGCGCGACTGCTCTCGGACAGGCCCCGGAAGGCCCTGGGACATCTGGGACGACTTTGACCGCCTACAGGGGCCTGCTGGCGGGGGTGGTGCGCCTGGCCGGGGGTGAGGTGGAGCGGGCGGAGTCCCGGTTCCGGCGGGCGCTGGACCGGTCGGACGACCCGGACTCGCTGTACGGGCTGGCCCTGGCGTTGCTCGCCCAGGGCAAGGCCGAGGAGGCGGCGGGCGCTCTCGTGGAGCTGCTGGACCGCCCGACCGTGGGGCCCGAGGTCTACCTGCAGCTGGCCCGGGCCCAGGCGCTGCTGGGCAACTCCCGGGGCGAGCTCGCGGCGCTGGAGCAGGGGCTCGGCGTCCATCCCGACTCGCCGGAGCTCCTGGTGGCGCACGGGGACGCCCGTCGCCGCGAGGGCGATCTCGATCGGGCCCGGACGCTCTACAGCAGGGCGCTCGCCGTGGCCGGGCCCGGCGAGACCAGGGTGAAGAGGGCTCTGTGGACCAGGGAGTCGGCGTGCCGTCCCGGGACCGCGGCGTCGCCTCTGCGGATCGGCCCCGGGGTCGACCACTACCTGAGGCCGGACGATCTGGAGAGCTGGCCGGGCCCGGCGGAGCTTTCGGCCGAGCCCTGGGTGCCCTGGAAGGAGCTGCTGGACTGGGTGCTGGGTCCCGGGGCGGTCCACGAGTAGCGAAACGTGATACAATGGGCCGGTGGTGGCTCGACGGGGGAAACGGGCGAGTCGGGCAAGCCAGCCTGCGTCCGTCATGGTACATCGCCCTCGAGGTGCGCTGGCACTGACGGCGCCGCCGCTGTCCGGATGGAGCCCCAGACACACGGGCGGCGCTCACACCATGGTCCACCGTCTGCTCCTCGTGGAGGATTCTCGCACCGACCGAGAGGCGCTCTTGAAGTGCATCAAGACCGACCCTCCGATCTACGAGGTCGTGGCCGCGGCGTCCATCGAGGAGGCCTTCGATGCTCTGGCCGGACCGCCGTTCGACCTCATCCTGCTGGATCACTACCTCCCCGGCTGCACCGGGCTGCAGCTCCTCGAGTCGATCAGGGCCAAGGGGATCGTCTCGCCGGTCATCTACATCACCGGTGAGCTCGGTCACGAGACCATCTCCGCGGCTCTGTCGCTCGGGGCGACACACTACCTGGCCAAGGACGGATCGCATCTGAAGGTGCTGGCTCCGGTGGTGAGGCGATCGCTGGAGCTCGAGCAGGTCCGTCGCGACCGGGAGCAGGCCGTGGCCCTGCTCAGACAGGCCGAGGCCACGCACCGGAGTCTCGTGGAGTCTGCCGACGCCCTGATGTTCCAGCTCACCCGGGAGCTCAGGGTGCTGTTCGTCAACCAGGCGGTGCGGCGCCATCTGGGGTACCCCCCGGAGGAGTTGATGGCCGGGCCCGGGGCGATCGAGAGGATCCTGCTGCCCGCCGACCGGGCGCCCACCCTCTCGGCGTGCCGCGCCATGTTCGACACGCGGGAGACCCACGAGCTCGAGGCCCACTTCCTGTCGCGGCGGGGAGGCGTGCGTCTGTACAGGCTCAGCAGCCATCTGAGAGAGCACGAGGGGCTGGAGACGGTCCTCGAGGTGATCGCCACCGACATCACGGCCCAGCGGGCGTTGATGGAAGCGCTGGAGAACGAGAAGTCGGAGCTCACCCGGGCCAACATCGAGCTGTCGAAACTCTCCAGGGTGCGGGCCGACTTCCTCCAGAAGATATCCCACGAGCTGTGCACGCCGATGAACTCGATCCTGGGATACACGGAGTACCTGCTGCAGGGCCTGGACGGGCCGCTGGCGCCCAGGCAGACCGAGAACCTCGAGCGGGTCAGGCGAAACGCCCAGCGGCTGATGGGGTTCATCTCCAACCTGCTGGACTTCTCGAGGCTGGAGGCCAGGGAGATCGAGCTCTCCGCGACCGAGTTCCCGCTGGTCAGGCTGCTCGCGGAGGTCGTGGAGCCCTACGGGTCCCGGCTCAGACCGGGGGCCGAGCTGGTGATGGACTGCCCGGCCGACCTGGTCGTCCGGGCCGAGGCCGGCGTGGAGGTCGAGGTCAAGGACGCCGGGCCCGGCATCCCGTCGGAGTCGCTGGGGGTCATCTTCGAGCCGTTCCGCCAGGCCAGCGAGGGGCTCGACAGGGGCCACGAGGGCGCCGGACTCGGCCTTGCGATCGCCGACCAGCTGGCCCGGCTGCACCACGGCTACATCGAGGTGGAGAGCCTCGTGGGCGCGGGCAGCACCTTCCGGCTGAAGCTGCCGATCCAGCCGCAAGGGGAGTCCCGGGTACCGCCATTCTTCGGCGTGGAAGGCGGAGGAGCCAGGTCCTGGCGCATGGTCCTGGCCGTGGATCGGGATCCCGAGACGCTGGCGCTCCTGGCCAGGATCCTCGAGCCGGTGGGGTTCCAGCTCTTGGGCGTGCGGTCCGTGGGGCACGCTCTCTCGATCCTGGCGCGGATCTCCCCCCGGGGCGAGCCGCCTCGCCCCGCGGCGGGCTCCGATCCGGCCCCGGCGCCCGGGTCCGGTCCGGTGGCGCCGGTCCTGGAGCTGGCCAAGGCGCCCACCGACACGGCGCCCCGCGGCGCGCCGGGGCCGGGCTCGTGGGGCGTCCACCTCCAGACCGCCGGAACGCTGCCCTGCGCCCTGCTCGTGGACCTGGTGACCGCGGAGGCCGATGGCGCCCCGCTCTTCGGCCGCCTCAGGGAAGCGGGCTCCAGGCTGTCGATCCCGGTGCTGACCGTCAGCCTGGCCGGCGAACGGCCGCTGCTCGCCGACGCGGCCCGGCTCGAATGGCTGGAGAAGCCGTTCAAGCCGGCCCAGCTGCTGAGCCGGATCCACCAGCTCATCTCCCTGGTCAAGGTCCGCGACTGTCTCGTGGTCGATGACGAGGCCGACATCCTGAGCCTGTACGACGCGATCCTGAAGAACGAGGGCGTGCCGCAGATCCGGCGCGCCTCGTCGGCGGAGGCGGCGCTGGCCGAGATCGAGCGCCATCTGCCCGACGTGATGATACTGGATCTCAGGATGCCCGGAATGGGAGGACTCGAGCTGATCCGCCAGCTCAGGACGCACGATCGGACGCGAAACCTCCCCATCGTCGTCGTGACCGGGAAGTCGCTCACGCAGGAGGATTCCCTCTTCCTCTCCAAGCACGTGTCCCACGTCCTGATGAAGGGCGAGTCGCCCAACCTGGAGAAAGAGCTGGTGCGGCTCCTCAACGACGCCGTCGGTGCGTAGTCGCCCCGGCCGCGGGCGTGCCGTCGCCAGGTGCCCGGATCCCGGGAGCGTCCCCCGCAACCTCGCCGACCCTGGCCGTCGATCCGGGGAGGGGACCAGGATCCCTTGCCTGGGTCGCGGAGTCGGGCCTGTGATCAGGGCTCGGCCTGGGTGCGGAGTCACCAGGGAAGTGGAGGGGATTCCTTTGAGGTCGCGCGCGGGAAGGAGAAGAAAGAGGAGGGGATACGGATTGAGGTCGCGCTCGGGAAGGAGAAGAAAGAGGAGGGGATACGGATTGAGGTCGCGCTCGGGGGCGCGACTCGGACCCGGCGAGGCGCCGGGTC
>JACQZM010000164.1 GCA_016213885.1 Candidatus Rifleibacteriota bacterium
GTGACGGCGCGGGCGAGCTCCGCAGAGGTCGCTCTCTCGATCTGTCCCCGGAGTTCAAGGCGCTGTACTCGCTGAACCGCCTCCTGGGAAGCGGGGCGATGGGAATGGTCTACCGGGCCACCCAGCTGTCGGTGGGGCGGCAGGTGGCTGTCAAGTTCCTGCTCCGGGCCGAATCCTCCGAGGCCTCCGAGATGCTGGCGCGGTTTCTCCTGGAGGCGAGGCTCATGGCGAAGGTGTCCCATCCGAACGTCGTGCAGGTCTTCGACGTGGGCATGCTCGAGGAGCATCCGTATCTGGTTTCGGAGTACGTGCCCGGAGGGACTCTCAGACGCCACCTGCGGGAGACCGGAGCGCTGCACCCGTCAGAGGCGGTCAGGCTGATCACGATGTGCCTTGCGGGTCTCGCCGCCTGTCACGACGCCGGGATCGTCCACCGTGATCTGAAACCGGAGAACCTGCTGCTCACGCCCACCGCCGTCGTGAAGGTCGCCGATCTCGGCGTCGCCCGGAGCCTGGACAGACTGGGCGGCCTGACGCATGCGGGGGCGTTGATCGGCACACCGCTGTACATGGCACCGGAACAGCTCAGGGGAGAGCCTGCCGGCTTCGCGGCCGATCTGTACGCGGTCGGCGCGATCCTGTACGAGATGCTGACCGGATCGCGCCCGTTCCGCGCCGCCAACCTCGTCGAGCTGTCGAGGCGACACGCCACGGAACACCCCAGGCCGCTCAGGGAGCTCGCGCCGCTCACGGCGCCGGGGCTGGCCGAGGCGGTGCACCGGTCGCTGGCCATGGACCCTGACGAGCGGCCCGGCTCCGCGGGGCAGTTCGCCGAGGAGCTGGCTGCGGCCATGATGCTGTCGCGGCCGCGGAGCCAGAGGGCCGCGAGGAGCTCGCCCAGGGTCGCTTGCCCGGCGCCTGCTTCCCCGCCGGCCCGGAACCGATCGATCCCGGCCATCGCGGCTCTCGTTGCAGCGGTCCTGGGGGCCGTTCTCTGGGGACGACCGGGGCCCCTCGGATCGATGCCCCGCGGGTCGGTCACGTCCGGAGCGCCGCGGCCGTCGCTTCCTCCTGTCGCCTCATCGTCGCCAGCCGACCGCCCCACGCCGGCCGGCGCGGCTTTCGATGGTCTGGTTCCGCTCGGAAAGAACGAGCAGGGCTACGAGCAGTTCGAGAGCAAGAAGGACGGGGCCGTGATGGTGAGGGTCCCGGCCGGCCGGTTCCTGATGGGATCGTCCTCTGGAAAGGCCGATGAAAGAACGGTTCACGAGGTGGATCTCGACGCTTTCCTCATCGACAAGTTCGAGGTGACCAACGCCCGGTACGGGAGATTCCTGGCTGCGACGGGCCACCGGAAGCAGGAGTGCTGGAACGACCCGAGGTTCAACGCGGCCCAGCAGCCGGTCGTGGGTGTGTCGTGGACCGACGCTCTGGTCTACTGCAGCTGGGCCGGAAAGCGACTGCCCACCGAGGCGGAATGGGAGAGGGCCGCGAGGGGAGGCCTGGAACAGAAGCCGTATCCCTGGGGAGACAAGGCTCCGGAGGGCAGGGCGTGCTACGGCTGCGATCTGCTGACCGGCCACCCCGCGCCGGTCGGCAGGTTTCCGCCGAACGGGTTCGGACTCCATGACCTGGCCGGCAGCGTGTGGGAGTGGTGCGCTGACTGGTACGGGGCTGACTACTATCCGAACAGCCCCGGGAGGAACCCGCAGGGCCCGGCGTCCGGCAGGTGGCGCGTGGCCAGGGGCGGATCGTGGGACTACTTCGACGCCTCGCTTCTGACCTGTCATCGCCGGAGCAGGGACCTGACCACCTTCCGGAGCGTCAACGGCGGGTTTCGCTGCGCCCGCGACGGCTAGCAATCCAGCGCGCCGCGTGACTTCTCGATGGGCCTCTCATCCCACCACCTTTGCGCTCCTCAGCGCCTCGATCTCGCCGGCGCTGTAGCCGATCTCCCCCAGCACCTCGTCGGTGTCGGCGCCAGGAGCCCGGCCGGTGAACCGGTACGAGGCCCCGGTCCCGGAGAACTTCACGGGAAAGCCGATCTGCCGCTGCGAGCCGCCCTCGTCCCGGGGCACGTCGACGAACATCCTCCGGGCGCGGAAGTGGGGATGTTCGGCGACCTCCGACAGCCTGAGGACCGGTTCGACGCAGGCGTCGACCCTCTCGAAGATCTCCCTCCAGTGGGACAGCGGTTCGCTCTTGAAGATCGCCGCGAGCTCGGACCGGGTCGCCTCCTGCGATTCCGGATCGAAGCCGAACCCCTTGGCGGCCAGATCGGGCCGTCCGAGCGCCTTCACCATCGCCTCGAAGAACCTGGGCTCCAGGCCTGCGACAGAGAGATGGCGGCCGTCCGCCGTCTCGTAGTAGTCGTAGAACGACCCGCCGTTCAAGGGGGTGGAGCCGTAGCCGGGCTCGACCCCGCAGGCCGCGTACCCCGCCCCGAATATGCCGTTGAGCGACAGCACCGTGTCGCTGAGACTCACATCCACGTGCTGGCCCTGTCCGGTCCGATCCCTGTGGATCACCGCGGCGAGGATCCCCATCGCCGCGGCGTACGCCCCGGCCAGGCTGCGTTCCCATCGGGACCGGTCCGGTCTGGCTCCGGCCGGTGTAGCTGGCCAGCCCGGAAACGGCCGTGAAGTTGAGGTCGTGGCCAGGCCGGCCGCTGCTCGGACCGGTCTGTCCGTACCCGGTGATCGAGCAGTACACCAGCCGGGGTTCGAGAGCGCTCAGACTCCCGTAGTCGAGCCCCCGTCTGGCCATCACTCCCGGACGGAAACCCTCCACCAGGACAGTGTGCCTCGCGATGAGCCGACCCACGATCTCCCTGGCCCGGGGAGCCTTCAGGTCGAGGACGATCGACCGCTTGGAGCGGCTGATCGCCTGATGGGCCGCGGACGACGACCCGTCGAGAGGCGGGAGCTCCCGGAGGAGATCGATCTCGTCGGGCCGCTCGACCCGGACGACGCTCGCCCCCATGTCCGCAAGCAGCATGGTACAGAACGGTCCGGGCAGCAGCGTCGTGAAGTCGAGGACGGCCAGCGTCGACAGCGGGCCGATGGTCATCGGGCGGCGTCCCTGAACAGCTCGTTTCTCCCGGCCTTCTCGACGAGGAGCCGGGGCGGTTCGAACCGCGCGCCGTACGCCCTTGCCAGCTCGCGGGCTCGCGCTTCGAACTCCCGGATCCCGTACTGGTTCGCGTACTGGAGGACTCCGCCGCTCCACGGCGCGAATCCCAGCCCGAGGATGGAGCCGACGTTGGCGTCCTGCACGTTCGTCAGGACGCCCTCTTCGAGACAGCGGATCGATTCGACGACCTGCACGAACAGGAGGCGGTCCTGCACCTCCTTGAGCGGAAGGCCCGGGTCGGGCCTTGCGAAATGCTCCCGCAGACCGGGCCACAGGAACTTCTTCCCGTCCCGGGGGTACTCGTAGAACCCGGCCCCGGAGGCGCGGCCCTTGCGGCCGAATGTGCCGACCATCCTGTCGAGGACGGCCTCCGCGGGGTGCGGGACGTAGGGCTGGTTCGCGGCCTCGAGGTCGGCCCTGGTCTGGTCACGGATGTGAGCGATCAGGGAGAGGGTGACCTCGTCGCTCACGGCCAGCGGACCGACCGGCATGCCGGCCTGGATCGCAGCTTGTTCGATGACGCTCGGGTCGATCCCTTCCCCGAGCATCGCCATCCCCTCGTTCACGAACGTGCCGAACACCCTGGACGTGAAGAAGCCCCGGCTGTCGTTCACCACGATCGGGATCTTCTTGATCTGCATCACGAAGTCGATGGCCTGGGCCAGCGTTTCCCTGGAGGTCTTCTCGCCGACGATGATCTCCACGAGCTTCATCCTGTCCACCGGCGAGAAGAAATGAAGCCCGATGAAACGGTCTGGCCTCCGCGACGCCAGCGCCAGACCGGTGATCGGAAGCGTCGACGTGTTCGAAGCGAAGATCGTGGCCTCGGAGGTGCAAGCCTCGGTCTCCCCGGTGACCTGGGCCTTCAGTCCGCGATCTTCGAAGACCGCCTCGATGACGAGATCGCAGCCGGCCAGGTCGCCGATGCAGGCGGTGGGCTTGATGCGGCGGAGGGTCTCGGCCATCCTCTCCTCCGACAGGTATCCCTGGGCTACCTTCTTGCTCAGCAGCTTGCGGCTGTGCGCCTTTCCGGCCTCGGCCCGCTCGATCGTCATGTCCTCGAGGACGACGTCGATGCCGGCGGTGGCACAGGCGTGTGCGATTCCGGAGCCCATCATCCCGGCGCCGAGCAACCCGACGGTCCGGAACGTGCGCGCGGGGAAACCGGCGGGACGACTCTTCCCGGACTTGGCCGCGTTCATCTGGAACCAGAGCGTACCTATCATGTTCTTCGCGACCTGGCCGGTCGCCAGGCTCACGAAGTACCGGCTCTCGATCCTGAGCGCCGTGTCGAAATCGACCAGCGCCCCCTCGACGATCGCCGCCAGGATCGCCCGGGGCGCCGGGTAGCACCCCTTCGTCTTCTCGAACACCATCCCCGGGGCCACGAACACCATCTGGGCGATCCTGGGATTCGCCGGCGTCCCGCCGGGAATCTCGTACCCCTTGCAGTCCCAGGGTTGCACGGACGGCGGACCGGACAGGATCCACGCCCTGGCTTTCTTCATCAGGTCGTCTGCGTCGGAGGCGAGCTCGTGGATCAGCCCGGCTTCGACGCCCTGGCGTGGACGGAACTCCTTGCCCTCCACGAGGTAGGGGAACGCCCTCTCCAGTCCGAGGAGCCTCACGGTCCGCACGATGCCGCCGGCACCGGGGAGCAGCCCCAGTGTCACCTCCGGGCTGCCCAGTGTGACCCGGGAGTCATCGATGGCAAGACGCCGGTGGCACGCCAGGGCCAGCTCCCAGCCGCCGCCCATGGCGGTGCCGTTGATCGCGGCCACGACCGGCTTGCCGAGTGTCTCGAGGCGCCGGAGCTGTCCCTTGAGCTTCTCGATGAGCTCGAAGCACTGCTGGCCCTGGTCGCTTCCGATCCCGACGAGCTCGCCCAGGTTCCCGCCCACGCAGAACGTCTGCTTGGCGGAGGTCACGATCACGCCCTTGACGTCTTCGATCTCGGCTTCGAGCCTGTCGAGCGAGGCGTCCATGGCGTCCCTGTAGCCCGAGTCGAGCGTGTTGACCGAGGAGGCTGGAGCGTCCAGCGTGAGCACGACCACTCCGTCGGCTCCCTTGTCATAGCGAATGGCACTCATGAAACACCCCGTGGTCTAAGGGGGATCGATCCCCACCCCTGTCGTCGATCGAACCCGCAGCTACACCCGTTCGATGATGATCGCCTCTCCCATGCCCGCGCCGACGCAGAGAGTCGCCAGGCCATGGCGGAGCCCACGCCTCTCGAGCTCGTCCAGCAGGGTGTTCACGAGCATCGCGCCGGTCGCGCCGAGCGGATGCCCCAGGGCGATCGCCCCGCCGTTCACGTTGACCTTCTCGGAGGAGACCCCCATCTCTCTCTCGAATCTCAGGGCCACCGCGGCAAACGCCTCGTTCACCTCGAACAGATCGATGCCGTCCCGATCGAGCCCGGCGATCGCCAGCGCCTTCCTGGCCGCCGGGCCGGGTCCCAGGAGCATGATCGTCGGATCGGTCGAGGTCACCGCGTACGACACGATCCGCGCCCTCGGCTTCAGCCCGAGGTCCTTGCCCTTCGCCGCGCTGCCGATGAGCAGGACGCAGGCTCCATCCACGATGCCCGAGGAGTTGCCGGGGGTGTGAACGTGGACGAGCCTGTCGACGTGGGGGTACTTCGTCTGGGCGACGCTGGCGAAGCCCATCGCCGCCAGCTGCTCGAACGAGGGCTTCAGTCGGGCGAGCGTCTCCATGGTACAGCCCTCGCGGATCAGCTCGTCGTGCTCGAGAATGGGCAATCCGTTCCGATCTTTCACCGGAACGATCGAGCGCTGGAAGAAGCCGCTTCTTCTCGCGTGGGCTGCCCTCTCGTGGGATCGTCTCGCCACGGCGTCCACGTCCTCGCGGCTGAACCGTTCCAGGGTCGCGACCAGATCCGCGCACACTCCTTGCGGGATGAAGCCGGTCTTGAAGCTCGTCTCGGGGTCGAACGCCCAGGCGCCCCCGTCGGAGGCCATGGGCACCCGCGACATGGACTCGACGCCTCCGGCGACGACCAGGCTCTCGAAGCCGGACCGGACCTTCGCCGCGGCCACGTCGACCGCGGCCAGGCCGGAGGCGCAGAACCGGTTGAGCTGGAACCCGGGAACGGTCTCGGCCCAGTCGGCCACCAGCAGCGCCGTCTTGGCGATGTCCATCCCCTGCTCGCCCACCGGGGTGACGCAGCCGATGACCACGTCGTCGACCTGTCCGGTGTCCAGGCCGGTCCGCGTCCCGAGCTCCCTCAGAAGGCCCGCCAGGAGGTCCACCGGCTTGACCTCGTGCAGCGACCCGTCCGGTTTGCCCTTTCCACGCGGCGTTCTCACGGCCTCGAAGATGAAGGCGTCTCTGTCCATACGACCTCTCGATGCCCCAGGAGGCGAGCCGACGATAGGGTGACCTCGAACGTGGAAGTCGAGGTCCGGGTCCGGAGCCGGAGGCCCCGGGGAGCAAACTGTAGCACGACCGGGGACCTTCGAGGAAGTAGGGGGACCACGATCCCCCAGCTGTTCCGCAGAGCTTGGCTGGTGACGAGGCGGCGGGCCTGGATCCGAGGTCACCGTGGGAGTGCGGGGGGCATTTGAAGGCGCGCTTGGGGGAGAGAGGAAAGAGGAGGGGATCCGGATTGAGGTCGCGCTCGGGGGCGCGACTCTGACCCGGCGAGGCGCCGGGTCTTGCGACTCGGACCCGGCGAGGCGCCGGGTCTTGGGAGCATGTCTAATACTTGACGACGGGCAGGCCCTCGGCGCTACGATGATCGTCGTGCCGTCGGCCGGCCGGCGGCCGACCAGGATCCCCCACCTGTTTCGCGGAGTCGGGCCGGTGATCAGGCCTCGGCCTGGCTGCATCACCATGGACGAAGAAGACGAGAACCAGCCTTCCTCCGGCGCCCTCATCCGCTGGCTCAACTCCGGGATCTTCTTCCGGAAAGCCTCGGGGCGTTGCCCGGTCTGCGGCGAAGCGTTCGCCAAGACGGCCCAGATGCGACTGTGCCCGCGCTGCCAGACGCCTCACCACGACGAGTGCTGGCAGTACATCGGCGACTGCGGCGTGTTCGGCTGCCATCAACCCCGGAGGCCGCGGCCCCCCCGTCCCCCCGGCGACGGAGAGACGCCCGGCCAGGCGGCTCCGGGTCCGTCGATTCTCGCCCAGGTGTTCAACGGCCTGGTCTTCTCGTTCTGCCTGGTCGGGGTGCTGGCGCTCGCTGGCTCCACATGTGGACGCCCCGATCACCGCACGCGCGCCAACACCCGGGCTTGCTACGCCAACCAGAAGACCGTGGCCGGGGCGCTGGAGATGTACGCCCTGGACAAGAACACGAAGCTGACGGCCCTCGACAGTTCCGTGTGGTTTCGTCTCAAGTCCGGGGGTTACCTCCAGGCCATCCCCCAGGACCCGGGCTTCGGCCCCGGCTCCTCCTCCAACTACCAGTGGACCAGCGCCGATGGCCTGGTCCGGTGCGTCGTCCACGGCCTGATCAGCGACCGTTCGTCTCGCTAGAGTCGGCGGCCAGGGCCGCGACGAGCCCTCGCCGGGAGGCCCGCTCCGCGGCTCCACCACTCATCGAGAAATCCGGGAACCCCGCCCCCACCGCAGGACTCATAGTGGGACGCGCTTTCCTGCAGGTCCCCTCCGGACCGAAGCCCGTGGTTCCAAACGGGGGGCACTCCGCCCCTGCCGGTCCGTCACGGGACCGTGCCTGGAGAAGGCTACCCCGGCCACGATCCGCCGAGGTCGAGCCGTCGAGGCTGGGAGGGGACTCTGCGGGAGCCGTGGAGGGAACCCGTGACGGATGCGCACCGTCTGCGCTCCAGCGCAGAAGAGAAGTACCGCGAGGAGCTGAAGGCGCTCCACGAGCTGACCGACGGTCTGCCGCGGCCGGAGAACTGGTTCCTGCCTCCACGGATGGCCCTCACGTTCGTGATGGGGTCCGACGAGCCGATCACCACGCCGTCAGGCCAGACGATCTCGATCCAGCCCAAGTTCACCGGAGACCGGGAGCTGGTCGAGGCGGCGATCGCCACCCTCGCCTCCGACAGGGCGCTGCTGTTGACCGGCCCCCCGGGCACCTCCAAGACCATGCTGTCGGAGTGGCTGGCGGCGGCGATCTCCGGATCGTCCCGGCTGATCGTCCAGGGCTCCTCCGGCGTCACGGAGGACCAGATCCGCTACAGCTGGAACTACGCCCTGCTTCTCAAGGAAGGTCCCACGGAGACGGCTCTGAAGCCCTCGGCCATCCTCCAGGGGATGTGTCAGGGAAGGACGGTCCGGGTCGAGGAGCTGACCCGGTGTCCGTCGGAGGTGCAAGACGCCCTCATCTCCATACTCTCCGAAAAGGAACTCGTCATCACCGAGATGGACAACCGGGTGGTGGTAGCCCGTCGCGGATTCAACGTCATCGCCACGGCCAACACGGCCGACCGCGGTATCCACGAGATGTCCTCGGCGCTCAAGCGGCGTTTCAACTTCATCCATGTGCCGCCGGTGGCCAGTCTTCCGGCGGAGACCGAGCTGGTGCGCCGGCGCACCGGCGAGCTGCTGGCGGACTACCGGATCACGGCCCAGGTTCCTGACGACCTGGTCACGCTGCTGATGGCGGTCTTCGGGGACCTGAGGAGGGGAAAGACGGCCGGTGGCGTGCCGCTGGCCAAGAGCTCGTCTCTCGACCTGTCGACCGCCCAGGCGATCGCGACTCTCTTCGACAGCTGCCTCGCCGCAGCGTTCTTCGGGAACCAGACCGTGGCGCCAGCCGACCTGGCCAGATCGATCGTCTTCACGGTGCTTCGAGACGGCACCCATGGCGCCCAGACGCTCCAGGAATACGTCAAGCTCTCTCAGAAGGGATCGGGCCGGTTCGAGAAGCTCTGGGCGGACCTCGCCTGGGCCCTGACGCTGCACCTCAGACACGCGCCCCAGGAGAGAGCGGCATGAGGCCCCCCCGCCCGGATCCGAAGCAGCCTGGCCACGGACGCCCCGGTCCCGCTGTCGCGCGGCGCCGCACCGCTCGTCGACACGGCCCCCGGCGTGGGCCTCGCTCGACGTACCGCCCGGTCCAAGGGCTGAGGGTGTTTCCGATCCGGCACCATTCGCCGGTGTCGGCCCGGGCGCTCGTGGAGACCATCCGCAGCACACCGTTGAGCCACATCCTGATCGAGGGTCCGGCCGATGCGAACCGGTTCATGCAAGAGATCGTCTCGCCCGGCACGGTTCCTCCGGTGGCGCTGCTCTACTTCTTGAGAGGGAAGCTGGACTACGTCTATCCCCTGTGCGCCTACTCCCCGGAGTACCAGGCCATGGTGACGGGCCGGGAGCTGGGCATCCCGACGCTCTTCTGCGACCTTCCCTACAGGCTGTCCACCGGCTCGAGCGGGTCCCCGCAGGCCACCGATGCGTCGTCGCCCCCCGGGCCTGGCGGGGTCCCCGATCTGTCCGCTGCGGCCCCGGAGAGACCGATCGCCCGAGTCGCCCGGGCGCTGGGCCACGCCAGCTTCGACGATCTGTGGCGTCACGAGTTCGAGGGTCGACAACTCGCCCCGCACAGCTACCTCGAGGCGGTCACGGTGATCTCCCGGGCCCTGGTCTCCGACGACCCCGAGAGCCACACCCGCGAGGCCCACATGATGGCGGTGGCCTCCAACCTGGTGGAGTCAGGCGTGAGGCCGGAGTCGATCCTCCTGGTCTGCGGAGCGGCTCACGCTCAGGCTCTGATCACCGGCTCCGTGGATTTCTCCCTGCTCGGTCGGACTCGCGACCTCGGCGATCCGGGCATCTACCTGGTGCCGTACTCGTTTCCGAGGCTCAGCAGCGTCCTGGGATACGGCGCCGGCGTCGTGTACCCGGGGTTCCATCAGGCCGTGTGGGAGGCAGCCGGTCAGGTCGACGCGGCGGTCTGCCGGATCCTGGTGGAGGTCGGTCGCGACCTGGCCGCGCTCGGTCATGACGCATCCCCGTCGGACGTGATCGACGGCCTGACGCTGGCCACCAATCTGGCGGCCCTGAGGGGCCGGGCCAGCCCGGGACCGGAGGAGATCGTCCGCGCCGTGGAGTCGTGCCTCACCAGGGGACAGTATGGACAGGCGCACGGCCCGACCCACCGTCGGCTCGTCGGCGAGAGGATGGGCAAGGTCCGGCCGGACGCGGACTGCGCGCCGCTGACGCGGGAGTTCTACGACTTCGTCAACAGGCCGCAGCACAGCCCTCCCCTCGCGCTGGGGGACGTACCCACCCGGATCTCGCTGACGCTTTCCACGCCGGCCCACCGGAACGTCTCCCGGTTTCTGCACAGACTCTGCCTGGCGTCGATTCCGTTCGCCACGCCGATCGACGTCGAGACCGACCCCGGAGGCCCCGGGCGCTCCTCCGATCTCGACCCCGGCGACGTGTCGGTGGTCCAGCGCCGCTCGCCTCCCGGTGCCGCGCCCAAGGCGGCGCCGGCCGGTTCGACGGCGGCCACGATCGACGAGCTGGCCTCTGCCGTCGCTGCCCCGGTGGAGACCTGGGTCGTCCAGTGGGAGCCCCGGCTGGAGACCGCCCTCGTGGACCGATCCATGCTCGGCGAGACTCTCGAACAGGTCGCCATCACCCTGGTCGGATCGGCTCTGGAGGAGGCGTCCGATGTCTGGCAGGCCGCCCGGATACTGATCGCCACCGACAGGGCTGGCCTGCCGAAGGCGCTCGGACCGGCCGTGGAGCGCGTCCAAGCCCTGGCCAGCTCCTGCACGGACTTCGCGTTGCTCGCCCGCTCGTGCGGTCAGCTCCTGTTCGTGCTGCGCTACGGCGACGACTCCGGCGCCAGGCCCGGGATCCGCGAGCTCGTCCGGGCGCTCGCCTCTCGCGCCGCGTCATCGCTGCTGTCCCCAGCTGGCCATCGAAGCGGCGGTCTGCCTGGCCGCCCGGTCGGAGCGCGTGGCGCCGCTCGTGGCTGGCGCTTGCTGCGCACTGGCCGTGATGGAGCGACTGATCCCGACAGCCGAGGCGGTGGCGCTCCTGGCCAGCAGGGTGCTCGACGGGGCCCGTCCGGCCCGCGGCGCCCTCTTCGCCGAGGGCCTCCTGCTGACCGGGCAACACCGACTCCTGGCTTCGAGACCGTTCATGGCCTCGCTCAGGCAACTGGTGCTGGAGCTCAAGGAGCCGGAGTTTCGGACGATCCTGCCGGCGCTGCGCAGGGCGTTCCGGCACGTCTCCCGGTCGCAGATCCGGCATCTGCTGCGCTCCCTGGATCCGGAGCCCTCGCCGGAGCCTTCGAGGGTCGCTTTCCCGAAAGGTCCGTACGGCGGCCTGGACCGCGCCCTGGCAGGGCCGGTCGACGCCCTGCTGTGCCTCTGCTCGGAGGGTGGTCGTCGGTGAGCGACCCCGGCTCCGCGGGAGGCGACGACCGATCGAAGGCCCGGCTCGCGCAGGAGCGCAGGCGGTGGCGTCTGATCG
>JACQZM010000195.1:0-1922 GCA_016213885.1 Candidatus Rifleibacteriota bacterium
ACCCAGCCGCTCTCCAACACCGACCCGGGCCTGGCGCCGGCCACCGGGACGAGCGTGGCCGCCAACCCGGTGGCCGATCCGGCCGCCGTCGCGCCCCAGACCCCGGCCGGGGCCCAGACCAACACCGGGCAGGTCCCGGCGGTGACGGCGGGCGTGCCGCTCCCCCCCGACAAGAACGGCACCACCGCCTCGGGCACCGCCGTGGCGGGCTACAGCCCGTACCCCGCACCCGGCACCGTCACGCCCGGCCAGACGTTGCCTCCGGTCACGACCCAGGGACTGGCCGGCGCGTCGGCAGGTCTGGCCGTGACCCAGAAGGGCTGGGGCACCACGCCGTCCGGCAACGGCTACGTCCAGAGCGGCCAGAGCAAGGGGCGGTACGCCGGCGCGGTGGACCGCAGCGGGCGGTTGCTGTGGCCCAACGGCGCCGTCGCGGGCCGCATCGTTCCGGCCGGGCAGGGCACGGCGCTCATCCTCGACGGCCGTGGCTACGAGATCGGTCGGCTGGCTCAGTTCCGGCGCCAGCCGCTCACCGGCTCCCTGGTTGGCCAGATGTACGACAACTGGGGACGCCGCATCGGCTACATCGTCTGGGACAGGTCCGGCAACGGCAAGGTGTTCCGCAACGCCTCCACCGGTGGCGCCCGGGGGGTAGCGAGCGGGCATCGCCCCTCCTCGATCTTCTCCCGCAGGCCGTTCGCCGCGGCCTGGGCCTGGGCACGCCGGGCCTGGAACCCGAGGCCTCGAACGCCGTGGATGGGAGGCCGGATCACGGTGGAGAACCCCGGCCTGTCCGGGTTCGCCGGGGTCGTGGTTGGCCAGAAGCCCGAGCCGACCCAGCTTCCCGACCCCGGGTCGTCCATGTGGCCGGTGACCCAGAGCGTTCCGACCCAGACGCCGGTGGGCAAGACGATCATGCCCGGCCCCTGGTCGGTCCAGACGCCCCGGTCGCTCACCGAGCCGTCCCAGCTCCCCGGGCAGCTACCCTGGGAGCTCGTGAAGCCGAACCAGACGACCCAGGGGCCGCTGCTGATGAACCTGCAGCGCCCGCCCGATCCGGTCGGTCAGGTCGGGGCCGGCCAGGTCGACACGTACCAGGTCTACCAGAACGGTACCATGCTGGATGGCAAGGGCCTCACGGTGGGCCAGGTGAACACGGACGGCCTCGTCATCGGCAAGAGCGGTGAGTTCGTCGGGCAGCTGAAGCAGTAGCCGTCCTCAGCGCTTGCCGGCGTTCCGGGCCACGTCCTCCATGGCCTCGAGCCAGGGAGGCGATGGCCGCCCTCCAGAGGCCCAGGGCCCACCAGCGGAACTCGAGGTTCACCGGGGTGGTGGGCCCTCGCATCCGTTCGTTCCGCAGGCGGGTGATGCCGGCCAGGTGGGCCGCGCGGACCCTGAGCGCCACCGGTTCCAGAGCCGGCCCGGCAGGCCCGTGGCCCGCGGCCGGGGGCTGCCCGGTGGCCGCCTCCCAGGCCGCCAGCTCGGTGCGAACCGCCCGGGCCGTGGCCCAGCGCGCCTTGCGACCAGGGCCCGTGCACTCCCGCGCCAGGAACCGCACGAGCCGGCGCACCTCCCAGAACAGGCCCGCAGTCCGGGGTGACGCAGCGGTCAGAAACGAGATCGTCTTGACCCCAGCGGTCCGGGCCGCCGAGCGGCGGAGGTACAGCTCCCGCTGGATCAGCACCGACGAGTCGCCCAGCCTGTCGAACGGGTCGCCCACCTGGCCGGTCCGGTCCAGCGCCACCAGGGCCGGCAGAGTGGTCGATCCGGTCAGGCGGGCGGAGCGGTCCGCCTTGATCTCGTCCCCTGGCAGGTCCGAGCTGGCGGGATGCCACGGCCCGGGCGCCGGGTCGTCGGTGAAGGCGACCCAGGCGCCGGCCCGGCACCAGCTCACCTGGAACCGGTTCTCGGCGGCCAGCGAC
>JACQZM010000195.1:1943-10751 GCA_016213885.1 Candidatus Rifleibacteriota bacterium
CTCCGTGGAGCACCGGAACGACAGGGCCTCCACGGCCCTGTTGGCGTCTGCTCCCACCAGACGGTCTACCCACTCCCGGTGCTGGTTCCAGAGGCGCCGGGTCGACGCCGCGTCGTAGCCGTGCTCACCCCACCGGGAGGTCTGGCCCACGACCTTCCAGCGGCGGGTCCCTTCCCGGAGCGAAAGCGGCACGTAGGTGCCGATCTCGAAGCCCTTCTCGATGAGCCGGTCGAAGTCGGGTCGGTGCTTCCGGGCGATCGCCTCCTCCGCCACGTCGCCACTCACCAGCACCGTTGCCCGGGCCTTGTGCTGCACCGCCAGGTCGGTGAGTCGCACCAGCTCTTGCCGCACCTTGACGTACGGCTCGTCGGGCGACAGCGGCCCGGCCCTGATCACCCACACCACGCCGAGCGGCGACGACACCGCCGGGCCCGCGCCGAGGCGGGCCGGACAGAGGGTCGCGGCGAGAACGAACGCCACGATGCAGAGTCTCATCTTCACCATCATACGTGGGTGGTGCGGCCGAAGAACAGCACCAGCGCCGGGGCGATCTCGCTCCAGGTCCCGTCGAGGCGGTGGGCCGGCGGCAGGGAGGCCAGGAACCGGCGTCCGTAGTGGCGATCCACGACCCGCCGGTCCAGGATCAGCACGACGCCCCGATCGTTCTGCGTGCGGATCAGCCGTCCGAACCCCTGCTTCAGCTTGATCACGGCCTGCGGGAGGCTGTACTCCGAGAACGGGTTGCCGCCCCGGGCCTGGATCTCCTCGATCCTGGCCTCGATCAACGGCTCCGTGGGGACGCGGAACGGCAGGCGCGTGATCACCACCAGCTCGAGCGCCTCCCCCTTGGCGTCCACCCCCTCCCAGAAGCTGTCGGTTCCGAACAGCACCGAGGTGATGTCTTCGCGAAACTGCTCCATCAGCCGGTTCCGGGGCGCCTCTCCCTGCTTGAGCGACCGGATCCCCATCCGGGCCAGAGGCTCGGCGAGGCGGGCGTGGAGCAGGTTCAGCAGCCTGAAGGAGGTCGTCAACACGAACGCCCGACCCTGACTCGCCCGGATCGCCTCGAGGATCACCTCGGCGGCCCGCGGACCGAACCCCGGGTCGGTCGGTTCGGGAAGATCCCGGGGCAGCGCCAGGATGGTGTTGTTCTCGTAGTCGAACGGGGACGGCAGGAGCCGGTAGTCGCGGCGTTCAGGATCCACCTCGTCGAGACCGAGCCGGTGATCCAGGTAGTCGAAGCCGGAGCCGACCGCCAGCGTCGCCGAGGTGAAGACCACGGTCTTGAAGCGATCGTGGAGAGCGTCCCTGAGCACGCCGCCGACCACCACGGGGCAGCAGGAGACCCGGAGCGTGAACCCGCCCGCCTTCAGCGCCCGCCCCTCGAGCCAGCTGACCCGGGCCGGGTTCTCCTCCTTGAACGCCGTCTCGAGACCGTCGGCGTGAGAGGTGAGCCGCCCCGCGTAGGCCCTGATGAGGATCGCCTGGTCCCCGATCGCCTTGTTCGATTCGTCCGCCAGCTCCGCCATCTGCTCGGCCAGCTTCGCCAGGTCCTGGCCGTAGCTCCGGAGCCGCTGGGCCAGCCCGGTGACCTGGGCGAGCAGATCGGCGAACCGCTCGTCCTGGCGGACCATGCGGGTCAGTCTGAGCTTCTTCTCGGCCCAGTCGTGGCCCTCGTCGCGGGTGCCCATCCGGACCAGCAGCTCGAACAGCTCGCCGTAGACCTCCTCGGCCTCGTGCCGGACGATCTCCTTGCCGGGGATCGCCCAGGCGATGATCCGGTCCACCAGCTCCGCGTGCCGCGAGTCTCCCCGGTCCAGTCTCTGGATGGCCACGGGCAGGGCGCCCGCGTCGCCCTTCTTCTGGCGATGCAGGTGGGCCAGCAGCCTGGTCAGGCCGGTCTTCGTCACGCTGATGCCGAAGTAGCTGGAGCCGACCTCCTCGAGGTTGTGGGCCTCGTCCACCACGACGCGGTGGAACGGCGGCATGAGCGCCGCCGAGGAGTAGTTTCCGGACTCCCGGCGGACCGCCAGGTCCGCGCAGAGCAGGTGATGGTTCACCACCAGTACCCGGGCCCGGGCGGCTCGCCGGCGGGCCGCGTTGAAGAAGCAATCATGGTAATGGCTGCAGCGGACGCCCAGGCAGGTGTCGCTCTGGGATTCCAGCTTCTCCCAGATCTCCGGCCGCGGCACCCAGGCCAGGTCCGACCTGGTCCCGTCCGTGGAAGTGGAGGCCCAGGCGACGAGATCGCCGGTGAGCTGTCGCTCCTCCTCGTCCTGGTAGAGCGTGACCTCCGCGGAGAGCGTCTCCAGCTTCCGGCGGCACGCGTAGTTGCCCCGACCCTTGACGAGCTCGACGGGCAGGTCCGTGGAGAGCGCCCTCTGGATCAGCGGGATGTCCTTGCCGATGAGCTGCTCTTGCAGGTTGATGGTGTTCGTGGAGATCACGATCCGCTCCGCGGTCCGGGCAGCCCACAGGAACGTGGGCACCAGGTAGGCGAACGACTTGCCGGTCCCGGTGCCCGCCTCGACGATGAGGAGCTTGTTCTCGCCGAGCGCCGTCAGCACGGCTCGCGCCATCTCCAGCTGGGCCGGCCGGTTCTCGTAGCCAGGCAGCAGCCGCTCGATGGCGCCGCCCGGTCCGAGCGGCGCGAGCTCCCGCAGATCGACGTCGGGCGGCCGGTCAGGCGGGCGCTGGAACGGCTCCACCACCGGATAGAGCGACTCGACGGCGTTGTCGACGATGTAGAAGCCCACGGACGCGTTGCCCAGGACGCTGGCCACGGCGATATCCGCGTCGCTGGGGTCGAGGCGCCCGGCGGGGTGGTTGTGGATCACCACGTCGAAGGGCGCGCAGCGGTTCAGCAGCGCCGGGGCCGAGACCCGGTTCCCCCGGGCGCACGTGGTGGCCGCGCAGGCGACCCCGGCCGCGTCCGTGTTGGCGACGACGAAGACCTCGTTCCCCGCAGCCTCGGCGATGGCGCGACGGAGGTGGGAGACCACGCCGGGCGCCAGGTACCGCTCGACCGGAAAGCCGGCGCCGGGGCGGTCGCCGTCCCCCTGCGCCGGCGACGCCCTCGACCTGCGCCGGCCGCCGGGCCGGCCTTCCGGCCCGTCGGTCAAGCCGACGCCTCGACCAAATGGGGCCGGGGCGACTCGACGCCCTGGAGGGTGGCGCGGATGCGGCTCTGGATCCGACCCACCCGGACATCCAGGGGAGGGCGATCGAGAAACGCCTGGACGTCTTCCATCGTGTCGATGTCGGTCCAGGCGGGCAGGGTGTGGCAGACCAGGTTCAGGGCGCGGGCCCGCTCCATCGTGATGCTGAGCACGTCCGGCGTGGACCAGGGGATGTTCTCGAACAGCTGGGGGACCGGGCGCCTGAGCCCGATCAGGTAGTACCCGCCGTCGGTCCCCGGGCCGACGACCAGATCGCAGGTGGTGAGCTTCTCCCTGGCCTCGAGGATGTGCGTCACAGGCATGTCCGGGATGTCGGTACCGCAGATGATGCACGGCACCGGCGCGTTCCTGTCGGCCTGGCGGGACCCGTGGGCGCCCCTGGGGCCACGATTGAAGCGGCCGGACGGTTCGTCGCGGCTCTCGGTGCGGCAGGCGAAGGCGTTGGCGAACGCGGCGGCCATCCGGGCACCCAGGTCGCCTTCGACCTGGGGCACCCGGATGAGCCACGGCGGCACGTCAGGGGCCAGCAGCGCCTCCTGGTCTCGTGGCGTGAAGTGGAGCTCGACCTGCCATTTCCGCTTCAGCGACCTGAGTCTGGCGATGAAGCCGGAGAGCATGGCGCGGCAGATCTCGGTGGCCCGCCCCTTGCCGACCGACTGCGCGATACGAGTCTTGACCTGGCCCTTCAGGGGAACCTTGGCGAAGAGGATGAGGCGCGGAGGCGTTATTCGGACTCGATTTCTGGGCAAGTGGTACACCCCCGGGTTGTTTCCCGGAGAGCCCCTCAGGGCCACTCATCTCACCGACGATCCGACGCAAGATGCGGCTGGAGGCGGTCCCGACCGTCCCCGGCGTCCTCCCCTGACAGATACGCCTTCGGACCGTGCCTCTCGAGCTGTCATCGCGCTCCCGGCTCTCGCCCGGTCTCGAGTTGAGCGCCCTGGAGATTGGCTCCTTGGAGGTTGTCTCCGGAGCGGCGGTTCACCGTCTCGAGTGAGCGACCCTCGGTATTCTCCGGAGAAGAGATCGGAGTGTACCCGGAAACCGGCTCTCCGTCAAGCGGGACGGCGCCTCCACGGGGTCGAATCGTTGTCTTTCCGCGAATCGACGGTCCAGACGACACCGCCGGACCGATCGTTTCACCCCGACCCGAGAACGAACACCCCGCCGCTCGTTCCTGAAACGCCCGGGCCGGCTTCCCGACGCCGAACGCTCTGTGGAGGCGCTTCCTACAGGTTGGCACGTCCGTTGCATCTGCGCAGACGAACCGCGAACGGATCCCGGGGCTGGGCCCGGTCGCCATGGATCCGACGAACCACCAGTCGAGCCCACATGAATAATGAAGACCGTCCAAGGAGGAGCGCCATGTTCAACATCATCCGACACGACAACGACCTGTTCGCCCTGCCCGAGCTGGTGAGCCGCCTCCTGGAGATGGGAACTCCGGGCAGGGCCGGCGCGGCGAGCATCGCCGCCCCGGTGGATGTCCTGGAGACCGACAAGGAGTTCCGGCTGGTGGCCGAGTGCCCCGGCCTCTCGCGGGAAAGTCTGAACGTCTCGATGGAGGGCGGCACTCTCACGATCTCCGGCGAGAAGAGGCCGGTCTGGGAGGTCAGGGAAGACGAGTTCTACAGGGCCGAGCGCCGGTTCGGCAAGTTCAGCCGGTCGTTCACGATCCCCACCAGGGTCGACTCGAGCAAGATCCAGGCGACCTACAAGGACGGGGTGCTGGAGGTCGTCCTTCCCAAGGCGCCGGAGGCGCAGCCCCAGAAGATCCAGGTCAGCGCCGGCGACTGACGGCGGCGGCCTCGCACACCTCGCGTCCCCGTCATCCGGCCCCCGGCCCCGGCGCCGGGGGCCGGCGCTCTTGGTGAAACATCCAGAGCCTCGACCTGATCGCGAGGCGCGGACCGTGATCGGGCCTCGATCCAGGTCCACTGGGCGTCCGGGCAGGGTCGCGATCTGGAAGTCCCGGGCCCGGGTGCGCCAGGCGCCCCCTGGGAGAGGCAGAGAAAAGAGGAAGGGATCCGGATCGACGTCGCGCTCGGGGGCGCGACTCGGACCCGGCGAGGCGCCGGATCTTGGCTTGTCGTGGGCGCCCCGGGGTGGGATACTTGCGGGGTGGCCAGCCCCGAGACCGCGGCCCCACGGGCGTCGCCCCGCGCGTTCGGCCGTGCCTTCGCCGCCTTCCAGCACCGGACCTTCCTGATCTTCTGGCTCGGCCAGCTCGGCTCCCTCATCGGCTCCTGGATGCAGATCACGGCGCTCTCCTGGCTCGTGTACCGGCTGACTCACTCCGCCTGGGTGCTGGGCACGGTGGCGCTGGCCGGCAACCTTCCGGTGCTGCTGCTGGGCTACCTGGCCGGTTCTCTGGTGGACCGGGGCGACCGGCTCCGACTGATCCTGTGGGCGCAGGCCGCGGAGATGGTGCTGGCCTTCGTCACGGCCGGGCTCACCTACTGCGGTGCGATCCAGGTCTGGCACATCATGGTGCTGTCGGTGCTGGCGGGAGTGCTCCACGCGGTGGAGGTGCCGGCGCGGCAGACGTTCTTCATGGACCTGGTCGGTCGGGAGCACCTGATGAGCGCCATCGCGCTCAACTCGGTGGCGTTCAACCTGGCCCGGGTCATCGGGCCCACGATCGCCGGGCTCCTCCTCTTCTGGATCACCGAGGCCGGGTGCTTCCTGCTGAACGGCCTCTCGTTCCTGGCGGTGATCGGCTCTCTTCTCGCCATCGCGTCCCGGGTGAGAACCACACGGTCAGAGCCGGCTGCCCGCGGCGGGCCCTGGGACGGGCTGCGGCACATCTTCCGGCACCCGGAGATGCGGTCTCTTCTGATCATGGTGGCCACGGCCAACCTCCTGTGCACCCCGTTCTTCACCCACCTGCTGCCGGTCTACGTCGGCAAGGTCCTCGGGGAGGGAGCCGACACCCTGGGGCTGTTCACCGCGAGCTTCGGGCTCGGGGCGTTGCTCGGAGGTCTGGCGACGGCCAGTCGCGACCCCGGCACGCTCTCGGCGATCCTGGCCGTGCAAGGGTTCGCGGCCATGTCCCTCACGGTGAGCTGTCTCGCCTTCTTCCCCGGATACTACTCCGGGATGGTCCTCCTGGTGTTCACCGGCGTCGCCATGCTCACCCAGATGGCGACGACCAACAACTACCTGCAGACCCGGGCCCCCGACGACCTGCGCGGCCGGATCGTGGCGGCCTACACCACCACGTTCATAGGGCTGATGCCGTTCGGCTCTCTGTTCATGGGGTGGATCGCCGATCGGATCGGTGTGCGGAGCGCCATCATGCTGGGGTCGCTGATCTGTTTCGCCAGCGCCGTGGCCCACTACTGGCGCCTGATCCGTCCCCCAAGACCCGGCACCTCGCCGGGTCCGAGTCGCGCCCCATGACCCGGCGCCTCGCCGGGTCCGAGTCGCGCCCCCGAGCGCGACCTCAATCCGGATCCCCTCCTCTTCCCTTCCCCTGCGCGCCTGGCCGGCGTCGCCCCCGGGTCACGAGACTGAAGACGTCTCCAGAACGACGAGAACTCCGGTGCGAACCCTGACCGAAGCTCGAGCCGAGGCGAACCTGTTGGAGACGCCCCGACCCCGGCTCCTGAAGAGCGGTTCGTCGGCCAGCGGAAAGACCAGACCCCGGGTGGTGACCCCCTCCACGACGTCGCTGTGTGGGATCAGCGACACCGTGTCGAACCTCGAGGTGCGCACCAGGGACAGGTATCGGGTCACCGGCCGGAGCCGGTACCCCCCGTCGACGAAGCTGACCGGGTGGCCCTCGACAGCATACCGGCACCCCACGTTGACGTTCGTGAGGGCGTGGTCGAACCGGCCGTCGATCCCCCCGACGACCACGATCTCCGTCACGTCGGGCCGGGTCGCCACGTGGGCGAAGGCGAGCTCGAGGTCGGTCTCGTCTTTATCGCGCGGGTGTTGGAGAATTTGCGCGCCAACTTCTTGCATCTGTCCTCTTTCTTCTTCCGTCATCGAATCGAGGTCGCCGATGATGATGGACCCACGAGCAGCGCTCGTAGATCGCTCACTCCGGCCCCTCCGGGCAGGCGCCCCGGACCGCCGGCGACTCCAGGATGATCGTGACCGGGCCCGTGTTCACCAGGGAGACGTCCATCATGGCGCCGAAGGTGCCCGTGGCCACGGTGAGGCCTCGCTCCCTGAGCGCCCGGACCAGGTCGTCCAGGAGCGGGCTCGCCTCCTCCGGTCGCCTGGCATCCATGAAGTTGGGCCGGCGGCCCTTGCGGACGTCTCCGTACAGGGTGAACTGCGAGACCAGGAGGAGCTGCCCCTTCACCTCCTCGAGCGACAGGTTCATCTTCCCATGCTCGTCCTCGAAGACCCTGAGCTCCGGGAGCTTCTGCGCCATCCATCTCACGTCGGATGCGGTGTCGAGCCTGTGGATGCCGACCAGAGCGACCATACCGGGGCCGATCTGGCCGACGACCCGACCGTCGACGGTGACCCTGGCTTCGCGCACTCTCTGGACCACGGCTCGCATGTTGGATCGTGGGCGATTATAGCGCAGGCGCGGGGGCGGAGGAAGGGTGAGCCGCTGGTCGCGGGAGAGTCTTCCTGAGGCTGCCTGTCCACTCCCCGGTCGCCTGTCGGGCCGCCCGGTGAGGCGATCGCGTAACCTTTCCGGTAGATCCGCGTCTTGCCTTGCGAACATCGCCTGCACGGACCACGGGGCGAGGAGGAGCAACGCGAGCATGACCGATCTACCAGGGAACCAGAACCAGGGCAAGGACCGAGACGAGGACAAGCAGCAAGGAACCGGGACGCCCAGGCGCATCGTGATCGTCGGCGGAGTCGCCGGAGGGGCCTCGGCGGCGGCCAGGGCTCGCAGACTGTCGGAGAGCGCCGAGATCGTGCTCGTCGAAAGGGGTAGTCACGTCTCGTTCGCCAACTGCGGGTTGCCCTACCACATCGGCGGCGCCATAGCGGACCGGAACAGCCTGCTCGTGCAGACGCCGGAGGGTCTCAGGAAGCGGTTCGAAATCGATGTCCAGGTGAGGACCGAGGTGCTCGGGATCGATCGGGAGCGCCGCCGGGTGACGGTCCGCAACCTCGACACCGGCCTGGAACGGTCCGTGCCGTACGACGCGTTGATCTTGAGCCCCGGCGCCGAGCCGGTGCGGCCGCCCATTCCCGGGAGCGATGATCCGGCGGTCTTCACGCTCAGGACCCTCGCTGACATGGACGCCATCAAGCAGGTGGTGGACCGGTTCCCCTCGGCCACGGCGGTGGTGGTCGGCGGCGGCTACATCGGCCTCGAGATGGCGGAGGCGCTGAGGGAACGGGGGCTCGGGGTGGTGCTCGTGGAGCTGTCGACCCAGGTGATGGCGCCGCTGGACCCCGAGATGGCGGCGCCGCTGAACGGCGAGCTGCAGCTCCGGGGGGTGGACCTGCGCCTGGGCACCTCCGTGAAGTCCATCCAGCGGGACGGTGACGGGTTGATGGCCGCCCTCGGCACCGGCGAGACGGTCCGCTGCCAGCTGGTGATCATGGCCGTCGGGGTACGGCCGGAGGTCAAGCTCGCCCGGGAGGCCGGCCTGGCCATCGGCTCCCGGGGCGGCATCGTCGTCGATCCGCATATGCGCACCAGCGA
>JACQZM010000609.1:0-2656 GCA_016213885.1 Candidatus Rifleibacteriota bacterium
GGCGGCGCCCCCGACGCGGTGACGGCCGTCGTCCCTCGACGCCGGCGCGGCCCGGCGATGCGCCACGGCGTGACATGACTCCTCGACGCAGTCCGCCGGCGGCGCGAGGTCGCCGCGGAGCGCCGCCACCGTGTCGAAAGCGGTCTGGAGAAAGCTCTTGCGTCTCCTCTTCCGCTCGACCGCCTCGGCGAAGCGGCGCGACTTGAGGATCTGGGCGTTCAGGCACTCCAGGTTCTCGATCTCCCTCACCACGTCGTCGTAGGTCATCACCCGGGAGCCCAGGTCGGTGGTGGCGCACCTCTTGAACAGGGTCGTGAGACGGCTCACCTCCTGGGCGCCGAGATCGGGGTAATGACCCTTGAGCGCATGCTCCAGCCGCTCCACGGCGGCGGGTGTGTTCTGGTCCCGGCCCCTGAACGGATGGTCCAGGACCAGCAGCCGGTACAGCATGCATCCCAGGAAGTAGAGGTCGCCGGTGACGCCGGCGCTGGGGTTCCGGAGCCCTCTCACCGTCGCGTGGTTGGCCCTGGGGATGGAGAACTTGATGGCCCGCGTCTCGCCGGTGACCGGGTCGACCAGGAGATCCTCGGTCCGCAGGTGTCTCTCGGCCACACCCTCCATCTGCGCCGCCTCGAGGAGCCGGGCCAGCGCCTTGATCACCGTCAGCGTCACCGGGTAGCTCAGCCGTTGTCGACGGGCCAGCAGCGACTCCAGGCTCGGCTTGTCCCAGTGGTCGCAGATGACGCAGTAGCGCTTGCCGATCACGTCGACATCGTGATACCGGAGCACGGAGGCGTGGCCGGCCAGCCTGTTGGTGATCGCGAGCTCCCGGGTGTACCGCTCCACGAAGTCCACCGGGGCCCCATCCTTGAGCACCTTCACGTGGATCTCGCCGGTGGGATTCGCACCTCGGTCCGGCCCGGCATCGACCAGCACCCCCATGAAATGGAGGAAGTGAGCGGTCTCGTCGAACAGGCCCGTGACCTTGTACTTGCCCTTGAGGATCGTCCCGCGCGCCTCCGGGCTGCACAGCTGGTCGCCTGGCGTCAGTAGCGCTGCTCCAGGACCGGCACAGGGTTCTGATCGAGGTAGAACTTCACCAGGATGGCGCCCACCCCCGCGACCTGCAGGCGCCCCGTCTCCCCCGCATCGTGAAGCTGGGAGTGCACCTTGCTGGACGTGACGTTGTCCGTCACTTCCACTTCCAGGACCTTCTCGGTGAGCCCCGGCGGCATCTCGAACTGGACCCATACTCTCCTCCTGCTATCCGTGACCAGGCCGGTTCCCTTGCAGACGGTGAGCCGGCACGAGGCCCCGGAGCGAATGACCGTTCCTGGCAGGGGGTCCTGCGAGAGCACGAGCCCGGCGGGGTGAGAGGTGGAGGTCACCTCTTCGACGCCGACCTGCGTGATCTGCGCCTGCTTGAGCACCTCCTTGGCCTCCGCCAGGGTGAGATAGGTGACTCGCGGCATGATCTCCTGATCGATCCGGCCCTCCGAGACGACGAGGTCCACGGCCTCGCCCTGCCCGGCCTGGCCCTTGCCCTCCGGGTACTGATGCATGACGATCCCGCGCTCCCGATCGGGGCTGTGCACGAAGGCCTTCTTGCCGACCTTCATCCTCGCCTCGGAGAGCAGCAGGCGCGCCCGACGCAGATCGAGCCCCAGGCACTCCGGCACCTCGGTCAGGCGAGTGCCCTTGCTGATCGTGAGAAAGATCGTCTTCTCGAAGTTGACCAGCGAGCCCGCTGGCGGCTCCTGCGTGACGACCGTGTCCTTGGGCAGGCTGGGCGATTCGACCTCGTTGGAGATGTCGATCTTGAGGTTGCCCTCGTGACTCTTCTGGATCCGGATCGCCTCCGAGAGCGACTTGCCCACGAAGTCCGGCACGAGCACGGTGCGCCGGTTGAAGTAGGCGTCCAGGGCGCGCTTCAGATAGAGGGACGAGAAGAACCCCGAGGCGACGATCAGCAGAAACAGGACGAACGTGACGAGCAGCCTGCGGATCATCGGACACACGCCCCGCGTGAGGCAGCCGGGTTCCCCGGATCTCGAGCCCTGTCGCTCGCGGCGAGAGGAGGGATGGGTACCATTCGGCCGATGCTAGCATACGATAATCGCCAACTCAAGCGCCGTTCTGGCCGAGTAGCAGCCCACATTCCACTCATGAAGCGCCATCTGCCACACATAAACTCCATCGACGGATCGGCCGATTTTGTTTACGTGTTGACCATACTACTGATGCTTCTCGCTCTTTCGGTCTGTCTGGCCACGGTGATCCTCCTCTTCAGCCTTCCGCCGGCGCCGATGTCGGCCTTGGCCGTCCTGGTGTTCACCGTGTTGACCTGCGTGTTGACGCACCTGACCGCAGTGGCCGACAAGACCGACCGGTTGAGTCAGCGCGTCTGACCGGCGTCGCGGGCGGTCCGCCGGGGGCAAGAGACCTCTTGCCCCGACGGCTTGCCCGTGGTCTTCGTCGGGGCGCGGGCGGCGGCGGATCGATGCCTCGTGCCCTTCGAACCGATATGGGTGGCGACGTCAAGGTTGGACGGAGGCCAGGATCCCCCGCCCTTGCCGGCGCGTGGTCGCATCGCTACCATGACGGTGTGGGGACAGACGGCAGGCCCGTGGATCGTCCGGAGGCACCAGTTTGCCGG
>JACQZM010000609.1:2707-4694 GCA_016213885.1 Candidatus Rifleibacteriota bacterium
ACCGCAGGCCGATCCCGAGGCTCCCCTCGGCTTGGCGCTGCCATGGAGCGACTGTCGGACGGTCCTGGATCTGCTTCGCCAGCGTGGCCTCGAGGTCTGCCAGCACTCCCAGCGGGATTTTCTGTTCTTGCCTCGCCCGGACACCGCTGCGGCCGCCGAAGAGTTCTACGGCCTGATGAAGCACTACTCGTTCCGCCTCGTGGTCCGGGACGTGATCCGTTTCCAGGACTGCCTCACGGTATCCCGGCTGATCCGCTTCGTGGAGCCGGCCACCGCCGAGCTGTACCTGGCGGCGCTGGTCCGTCTGGGGGTGCTGGAGCAGCTGGACGATCGCTACCGCATCCTCGGCGGGCCCGTCGAGAACATCGGGGCCACGCTCGAGTGGTTCGTGGCCAGGGTGCTGTTCGAGGAGTTCGCCATTCCGGCGCTCCACGGGATGCGCATCAGGAGCACGGCGGCCGGCGGCGACTACGACGTGGTCGGCGCGATGTCCGGCCAGCTCGTGTACGTGGAGACCAAGTCGGCGCCTCCGAAGCACATCGAAGACCGCGAGGTGGAGGTGTTCCTGCTGCGGCTGCGGGACCTGAAGCCGGACCTGGCGGTCTTCCTGGTGGACACCAACCTGAGGATGATGGACAAGGTGGTTCAGATGTTCGCCCGGGCGCTGGGTCGGCCGGGGTGCTCTGGCCACCGTCCCCAGCGGCTGGATCGGGAGATCTTCCATGTCGGTCATCGGTTGTTCATCACCAACTCCAAGCACGAGCTGGTCACGAACCTGAGAGACTGCCTCAGGGCCTATCACGCCAGTCACTGCTTCCTCTCGAAACTCATCGCCCGACGACGACGCGGTCGCGACTCGCCCCAAGAGAGCTAGGCAACCCGTCGGGGGGCCTCGACAGCGATGCACTAGTGTGATCTGGCCTCCCGCTCGTCTAACATGGGGTATGGCTGCCATGGACGAGCCTGTCTTCACGCCGGAGTTCACCCGGGAGTACGAGATCATCTGCCCCGTCGGGTCAGGGGGCATGGCCCGGGTGTACAAGGCACGGCAGCGGTCGCTGGAGCGCATCGTCGCGGTGAAGGTCCTCTCGCCGCTGGCCTTCACGGAGGAAGACTCCCGGGCCCGGTTCGATCTCGAAAGGAAGCTGTCGAGCCAGATCAAGCACGACAACATCGTCGCGCTCCTCTCGTTCGGCGACCTGGCCGGGACGCCGTATCTGGTCTTCGAGTTCATCGACGGGATGAGCCTGCGGGAGCTTCTGAACCGCCGCAACAGGCTGCCGGTCCAGCAGGCGCTGCGGATCGCGAGAGACATCGCAGCCGGTCTGGCCGCCGCCCACGCAGTGAAGATCGTCCACCGGGACCTCAAGCCGGACAACGTCCTGATGGACATCAAGGGGGTCGCAAAGATCTCCGATTTCGGGCTGGCCAGGAGCATCCGCCCGAACAAGCAGAGCCAGCTCACCAAGGAGGGGATCATCCTCGGGACGCCGGGCTACCTGGCCCCGGAGGTGATCCGGGGCGAGCCGGCCACCCCGGGCTCCGACATGTTCGCCATGGGCGTTCTCCTCTACGAGATGATCACCGGAAGCCTGCCCCACGCCGGCTCCAGCGACCGGGAGCTCCTGATGCGATACGTCCGCGAGGAGATCCGGCCGCTGTCCGCGTCGGGCGTGGAGGTGCCGGAGGCTCTGGAGCAGCTGACCGCTCTGCTGCTGAAGCGAGACCCGGCAGCGCGCCCCGGCAGCGCGACCCGGGTCGGGCAGGCGCTCAGGCAGATCCAGGAGGACCCGTCCAGACCGCTGCCGACCGAGCTGGGAGCCCCCCAGCAGCGGACCTCGGCTCCGGCCAAGACCGTGGCCGCCACGGTGACGATCCAGGCGCCGCCCCGGCGTCTCAAGACGATCAAGGTCACCAGGAGGACCGCGGTGCGGGCTCTGGCCGGGCTGGCTGCAGCGGTGCTCCTGTTGGCCCTGTCGATCGGTAT
>JACQZM010000665.1 GCA_016213885.1 Candidatus Rifleibacteriota bacterium
CAAGACGGGAAGGCAAGGCAGAGGGCAAGGCAGAGGGCAAGGCAGAAGGCAGGGCGGAGGCGTTGCAGGAAGCGGCGCGCAAGCTGCTGGATCAGGGCATGGACCGGGAGACGATCCTGCGTCTGCTCGGCTTGCCACCCGAGTCGCTGCCGTGAAACAGGACCTGGGGTTGCGCGACCTCTTGGAGCTCAAGAAGTGGCCGTCGGCAGGAAGCCTGAAGCGGTTCCTGTACTGGATTCGTGACCTGTTCGATGTTCATCGAGCAGCAAGGAAGCGCCTCCGCCGCGGGCAGCCTCTCAGGCGGGCGCGTGCCGTTCTCAGGCCCGCTCCCGCCAGAGCCTGATCGCCCTCTGAACACGGCGTCCGACGTTCTGCAGCCAGGCGACAGCTTGCCCTGAGAACCAGGGATTCCCGTCCGGCGACGGTTCGGGCGTTGCCAAGACGCCCTTCCGGTGGCGTATGGGTGACTCCGCGGCGACCGGTCGGGGCGCCAGGCCCCCGCGTTCCTCGCGCTGCCGTCCGCCATGGCGGCGGTCGCCTCATGATCCCGGTCAGATTGAATCACCACCCTGCAGACCAGGGTCGACATCCAGCACTTCATCGTCTCAGCGCCACCCTGGCGGCGAACCCCTCCTTGACCCTGGAGAAGCGGGCCATCTCCAGGATCCGGGGGGAGCGTCCGGTGAGCCGCGCCGTGCCGGCCCTGACGTCGATGGCGATCGTGAACTCCGCCTTCCCGTCCCCCTCCAGATCGACCTCCTCCTCCAGGGTCGCCGGGCCGCCGGCCGAGAGCTGCCCCAGGAGGAACCCCTGCACGATCATCTTTCTGGAAGCGCGCCGGCGACACATCCGGCGCGCCACCCATTGTATACTGGACCCGTGCGACGCGCTCCAGGCGGATGCCGCATGGCGGACCCGTCACACCGGCTCCTCCCGGTCGGCGGTGGAGGTCGTGGCGGTGGCGGAGGAGTAGCTCGACCCTGGTGCGTCGAGGCGGCCCCCGCCTTTCGAGTGGCCCGGCCTCTCCGGGAGGAGGAAGGGCCCGAGCCGTCCCGGCCCCGGTGCGCGACATGAAATGGACCTCGATCCCGGACCCTCTTGGCAACCTCTGGCTGTCGGCGCTGCCGGCGGCGCCTCCCGTCCTCTCTCTGTTCTGGGCGCTGGCCTGCCGGCGGCTCTCGGGACACTGGGCCGCCGGCAGCGCGCTTTGCGTGGCGGTGCTGCTGGCCGTCCTCGGCTACGGCATGCCGGTCAGCCCTGTCGGTGGAGACCGGTCAATTCGAGATCATCAAGAGATCGCTCGCCTCGATCACCGACGATCGCCTGATCCAGGCGCTGCTCATCGCCTTCTCCTTCGGTGCCTTCATCGAGGGCGCCGCCGGCTTCGGAACGCCGGTCGCGATCACCGCGGCGATGCTGACCGGGCTGGGTTTCGAGCCGATCTTCGCCGCGGGTCTGTGCCTGCTGGCGAACACCGCTCCCGTCGCCTTCGGGGCGATCGGCGTCCCCATCGTGGTGGCCGGGCAGGTCTCCGGGATCGATCCCATGTCGATCAGCCAGCTCGTCGGGCGGACCCTCCCGTTCGTCAGCCTGATCGTCCCCTTCTACCTGGTCGGGCTGATGTGCGGGCCTGGACGGACGCTGGAGGTGTGGCCGGCCGCGCTGGTCAGCGGCGGTTCGTTCGCGACCTGCCAGTGGCTCACATCGAACTACCTGGGACCGTTCTTGCCGGACATCCTCTCATCGCTCGTCTCGATCGTCTGCCTGGTGGCGCTGCTGCGGGTGTGGCGCCCGAGGACCAGCTGGCGCTTCCCGGGCGAGCCGCCTGATGCCCCGCCCCTCGAGGCCCCGGACTCCCGGGGACAGATCTTCGCCGCCTGGGCGCCGTTCCTGGTGCTGTCCATGCTCGTCTCGGCCTGGGGACTGGGTCCGATCAAGCGCGCTCTCGATTCCTGCTCGCTGATCAAGATCACGATTCCCGGGCTGCACGAGGCGGTGATCCGGCAGGGTCGCCCGATCCCGGCGTTCCTCGACTTCAACGTGGCCAGCGCCGCCGGGACGGCCATCCTGCTGGCGGCACTCCTCTCGCTCCCGGCCATGGGGACCGGCCCTGCGCTGGCCTCCCGGGTCTTCGGGCGAACTCTGATCACGCTCCGCTGGCCGGTCCTCACCATCTCCGCGGTTCTCGGGTTCGCCTACGTGATGAACTTCGGAGGAATGGCGATCACCCTCGGCCACGCCCTGGCCGCGACCGGGCACTTCTTTCCCTTCTTCGCCGCCTACCTGGGCTGGCTGGGTGTCTTCATGACCGGATCGGACACGTCGTCCAATGCGCTCTTCGGGAAGCTCCAGGAGGTCACGGCGGGACAGCTGGGCATCGACCCTCTGGTGACCGTTTCGGCCAACACCTGCGGCGGCGTGTGCGGGAAGATGATCTCTCCGCAGTCGCTCTCGGTGGCCACCGCCGCGGTGGGTCTCGTCGGTCACGAGTCGGCGATCTTCCGGTTCACGTTCTGT
>JACQZM010000666.1 GCA_016213885.1 Candidatus Rifleibacteriota bacterium
AAGGAGCTGGACACTCGCCGGGCCCGCCTGGCCTACGAGCTGAATCGATTCTGGGACGCCGTGGATCTCTACGACAGACACCCCGACGACCTGGTACTCAGGGTGTCCAAAGGGTGGGCGCTCCTGAGCGCAGGCTGGGTCAACGCCTCCAAGGCCGAGTTCCTCGGAATCCTGGCGACCCGGCCGCACAACCGGGACGCCCTCGCCGGCTACCGGTGGGCCCAGGAAGCGGGACCGCTGAGCCTGCTCCTGGTCCAGACGTACCTGGATTTCGACCGGGCGCACTCGAAACGGCAGCTCCGGTCCGCCTACCTGCGCTACCTCTTCGCGCGGACCTTCACGACGCTCGTCTACACCCGGACAGACTCGGTGGACCTGGGTGCGGGGGATGTGGACTTCTCGGAGAACATGCTGGGGCTCAAGCTGTTCTACAGGTTCGACGAGCGACACTCGATGGACGTGCACGGCCTCAGCTTCCGGAACAACGACCGGGCGACCGACGGAGGCGTGGCCGCCGGAGTTCGCTACTGGTACCAGCCCGATCGGAGATGGTCGCTCGGAGCGGGTTGCGGCGGCACCAACTACCCGCTGGCCAGCACGTCGCAGGTCACGATCGACGGCGGCTGCCAGGTCTGGCCCGACTGGCGGGTCGACCTGATGGGGCTGTTCGTGAAGCAGAGCATCGGTCGCCAGAGGTCGATCTCGAAGGGCACCACGGCGCTCAAGGGGACGGTCACCTGCACGCCGAATCGACGGTTCCTGCTGAGCCTCTCGGGCTGGGCCGGAGAGCGCCAGCTCGCGTACGATTCCCAGGACATGTACGCGCTCAACCTCCTGGACATCTTCGGTACCGGTTGGTCCGTGCTGGCCACGTATCGACTGGCCCACCCGGCCAAGGTCCTGGCGAAGTATGGCGAGAACGTCTACACCCCCTACGTGGTGGCCGGGTCGACGGTACGACCTGGCCCGACAGAACAGACCGAGAAGGTGATGAGCGTTGGCCTCGACTACTCCTTCTGATCGGATCCGACGCGCCATCGACCCGCTGGCCCCACGATGGCCAGGGGCGGACCGGGGCGTCGGTTCGATGCTCGTGGTCGTGGCGGTGGCCGTGGCGACGGCGATGACCGCGGGAGCCGCGCTGGCCGATGAGCCGCTCCAGGCCGGGATCAGGCCGGTCGATGCGTTCAACTACATCTGCCTTCCCTGCTACGGACCGTACACGACCTACCCGACAGCGGTCGCGGCGTTCCTCGCCGAGGTCAGGCGGTGGCAGATCAACCCGACAGGCCCTCTGATGACCATCTACTGGAACAGCCCCCTGGAGGTCAGGCCAGAGTGGCTCAGGTGGGAGATCGCGTACCCTGTCGCCGAGGGCAAGCCCAGCGTGGGAAACCTGGTCGTGAAACGGTTCACGTATCCGAGGATCGCCACGGCCACGCACCGGGGCCCGTACCTCACGACGTACCGGACGGTCAATGCGCTCTACCGGTGGATCGCTGCCAGGGGGATCAAGACGTTCGGTGGGCCCTGCGTGGAGTTCTACCCGGACAGGGATTCCCGGACGGTCCCGGCCGATCGGAAGACGACCCTGATTGCGATCCCGGTGCGATCGAACCGCAGCGCCCTGTTCGACGAGGATCGCTGAGCGTATCGGTCGGCAGCTCTCAGCGAGCGGCCGGGGCCACCTGCAGCGAGTGGAAGACCGTGTCCGAGGCGTCCTCGGGCGAGGTCTCGTGCATGCCTCGGGTGTCTTCCACCCTGAGGAAGTACTCCAGCGTCGACCCGGCGGCCAGCGCGGGCAACTGCCCTCGCACGACACCGTCGACATCGGATGTCAGGGTCATCGGCGCCGTCTGCCAGGGGGCACCCCGGGCGGCCCTGTACTGCACCGTGAGCTTGGACGGGTCCAGCGGCTGGAGCGCGGACACCTTCGCCTCGAGGACGATCGGCTGTCCCGCGGTCGGCCGGGGCACCGAGTGGACCACCTCGAGCGGATCGGACATCACGAGCTTGGTGATGCAGTGGATCGCACCGTTGGCGCCGATGATGTCGTTGCAGTCGAAGCCGACGACCTTGTGGCCAGGCATCAGCTTGCGGTAGACCTCCAGGGCGGGCTCGTCGGTCTCCTGCGCGTAGATCGGCACCAGCACCGTGTCATTGACGATCAGGGAGTTCGTGTGGGTGTACGACGTCCCGTCGTACCGCGGCATGGGGATCCGGAACACCTTGTACGGCTCCCCTTTGCCGTTGGTCTCCGAGGCCAGGACCCGGGCGTTCCCGTTCAAGATCTCGTAGTTGCCCGAGGCGCCGTCCCCGGGCCTGGCGTACTCTGCCACGATGAACGTGTTCTCGTTGAGGAGCTTGCAGAACATGTCCACGTGGCCGGTGCCGTCCTCGTTCATCTTCTTGAGCACGATGACCTTGTGGCAGCCGAACAGCTCTCGCATGTACTTGTCCAGCTGCTCCCGGGACATGTTCGGGTTTCCACCCTCGCTGGCGTCGAACACCACGTCGGTCATGATCGCCACGCCGGTGCCGTCCAGGATGAGGTTCCCGCCGGCCAGGATGAGCTTCGTCGGATGGACTTTGATCCCCATGGCCGGGCCGAACACCGCGGGGAACTGATCGTCGGAGGGACGAGGGCGATTGTAGACCAGGTCGATGATCTCGCGATCGCCGTCGCTGGTCTGGATCCACCACGGGCCGTAGTCCCTGATCCAGACGGAGTTCGTCCGGGCCCTGGAGAACCGCACGTTCTCCATCCGGACCCCGGACTCCGTCAGCTCCTGTCGGACCGACTTCTCCTCGCTGGCCGACTCGACGACCACGAACGCCTTCGCGTCCTGGGCGACCTCTTTGATCAGGTCCTTCAGCAGGGTGGTGTACCCGGACCAGGAGAAGAGTACTCCCTCGGCCGACTCGAACTCGGCCGGCGCCGCCACGACGTTCTCCGGAGCCCGCTCGGTGATGCGGGAGAGCTTCGACTTCAGGTAGTCGGCGAAGTGTTCCCGGAGGTACTTGCGCTCCGTGGGGGTCAGGCTCGCCGGCAAGCTGGCCGTGCGGGCCGGTGCACGACCGGCGCGCGACGCCGCGTCGGCGGGCGGCGCAGCGAGGCGTCGGTCGCGAGCCTGGGCGTCGGAAGAGAGGGCGAGCGCGAGGGCGAGGGCGAGAAGGAGATGCTTCATACTGGATCCTCTTGCGGTCCGGTCCACCGGGGAGCCCGACAGTATACGCCTCGAGGACCGTTGTAGCCAACAAGAATCACGGGCTAAGACCCGGCGCCTCGCCGGGTCCGAGTCGCAAGACCCGGCGCCTCGCCGGGTCCGAGTCGCGCCCCCGAGCGCGACCTCAATCCGGATCCCCTCCTCTTCCCTTCCCCCGTGAGTCCCGATCCAGGCCAAGGCCTGATCACGGGCCCAGCCTCGCGACACGGGCGGGGCATCCCATCGGTCCGATCACTCCATCAGCGGACCGGCCGGGACTTCGTCCCCTTGACCAGGCCCCCGATGTCGCCGTGGACCTTGCACGCGACGCCGTTCCCGGTCGGAACCATGTAGTAGTTCGCGCTGCTGTCCGGACCCTGGCCCGGATCGCTGGGGACCGACATCAGGTACCCGTCCTTCTTGAGCGTATCCAGGAGACCCCTGTTGATCTCCGTGACCTTGGTGTTCTTGTCCAGCGCGTACATCTCGATCGCTCCCGCGATCACCTTCTGGTTGGCAAAGCATGCTCGCTGGTTCGAGCTGTCCATGTTGCCGAACATGGAAGACACCGGCTGTCCTCCCATGAACGGGGCGGACGCGCCGGGCATCGCCAGGGTCCCCTTGACGGAACCGTCGACGCTCCCGTGGACCGAGCAGGTGATGCCGCTCCCGGAGTCGACCATCTGGTAGTGGGACCAGGTGTCCGGACCCTGGCCGGGATCCGACGGGATCGCCTGCAGGTACCCCTCTTTCTTCAGCGTCTCGAACAGGGCCTGGTCCAGCTTCGGGGCCTTGGTGTTCTTGTCCAGGTTGTACATCTCGATCGCCCCGGCCACGGTCTTCTGGTTGGCGTAGCAGGCGCGGAAGTTCGCCCGGAGCCGGGCCTCCTTGAAGTTGGGCACAGCGATGGCGGCCAGCACGCCCACGACCGCCATGGTGGGCGCTGCCAGCGGCAACGCGTCCTTGGCGAGCTGGATCGTCAACGTGGGTCCCTCGACCTTGGGGGAGAGCTTCGGCGTGTACTCGGCGAGCGTCTCCAGCGAGATCCGGGTGTTGATCCACGTCGGGTCGAGCCAGCCCATGGCGCCCTGGGCCTTGGCGGACTTCTCGGCGATGGCCACCTCCTCGGCGAGCTTGCCCTTCAGCGTCTTGAGCAGCTCCGGAACGATCGGTTCCGCCTTGGATGCAGCTTCCGGATTGTCGAACACGAGGCTGAGCTGGTAGTCCTTCTCGAGCACCCCGATGAAGAGCGCCCTCACGTGCTCCCACAGGGCGGGATCCACGTTCGGCGGCACCGGCAGCTTCAGCGACGCCGCCCCGGTCGGCGCGACGACCAGCGCCCCGATCCGGACGGATTCGCCGGCCCTGGCCGCGAGCTGCTCGATCAGCGGTCCCTTGCCGCCGGCGGCGGTCCTCCCGGAGACCAGCGCCTTGACCGTCTCGGAGGAGCCGGCGATGATCGAGTTGCCGTGCATGAACCCCAGGATGAGGTCGCCGGCCTTGACGAACAGACCGCCGGGAGCCTCTTTGACCGCCAGGGAGCCTGACTGGCCTGCCCCCTGGAGCGCCTGCGCGACCTTGGCCGTGTCGAAGCCGGCCGAGGCCAGGAACACCGGAGCGTCCTTGGACTTGGTACCGCCGGTCACCGCGATCAGACGCATCTGCGATGGATCGAACCCTGCCTCGCGCTCGAACCCCTTGCAGTGCTCGTCCATGACTCGGCGCGCCGCAGGCGGGCTCAGGGAGAAGGTGCTCAGCGTGTCCAGCAGCGTCCCGGGCGGGGCCTGGATGAAGACCACGAAGTCGGCCTCGGCCGGGATGAGCGGCTTCAGGTCATCCCATGGACCGGCGAACGACGCCCCGGAAACGAGTGCCAGGCAGAGGACGAGCCACATCTTGAGCACGGTGAACCTCCCGTCGACGGATCGAGACGCTCCATCGACGAGACCGCCGACCGGGTGCCGGGGCAGCCTCGTCGAGGACCATCGTAGCACCGTCCGGGCGGACGGTAAAGCCGGGTCCCCTCGAGGATGCCGCAGTACGACCGTCGTGGTCAGCGGGGCAGCAGCTCGAACTTGAGCATGAAGATCAGGAGCTTCTCGTTCAGCGTGAAGGTGGCTCGCGCCTGGGTGACCCTGGAGAACGCGCCTCCCAGCAGCGACAGCGTCACCACCGCCGACTGGGTTCCGGGCTGCTGCTTCTCGATCCGCACCTGCATGGACGGCGGCGGCCAGTCCCGGAAGAAGGCGCGGAGAGCCCCGGTTCTGTGGGGCGTGCCCTCGAAGTCGATGAGCATCCCGTCCTGGGCGAACAGCTTGAAGATGGCTCCGTCGTCCTTCTTCTTGAGGGCGGTGAAGAAATCGTTGAGGACGTTGTCCACGGTTCGCGGGACGTTCAGCATGGGCTGTCCTTTCGTCGCTGTCCCGGAGCCGTCCCACCGATCGATCGACCGGGGAGCCCCGAGACCGTCACGTCGAGATTCTCCTGAACACGACCTCGCCCATGAGGTCCACCGCGCAGCTCCGGCACCGCCGCACCGACGCGAAGCCCGCGGAGACCATCAGCGAGATCAGCGCCCTGGCCGGGCAGGTGGGACCGACGTCGAGCATGGCCACGCCCTGCGGCGACAGGATCCGTCTGAGCTCCCGGACGAGCGGTTCCATGGTGGTCGGAGTGAAATGGTGGCCCACGATGCCGGAGGCGTTCACCAGGTCCACGCTCCGGTCGGGGACGGCTCCCCCGTCCGGTCGCCGCAGGGTCTGGGCGATCCCCTGGCAGACGAACGAGACCTGCACGCTGGACCCGTGCTTGTTCGGATACGGTCTGTCGGACGCGATCCGCAGCAGCGGCGCCGCCAGCTCGTAGCCGATTATGGCGGAACCGACCGGCGCGTAGAACGCAAGCACCTCCGTGGAGGGACCGGTGCCGCAGCCGAGATCGATGATCGAGAGCGGTCGATCCGGAACGCTGCCGCTCATGGCCCGGGGAATCGTTCGCCAGTTGGCCCAGGCCTGGCGGCCGTTGATGGCGGCGAACTCCTCGTGGGTCATGGTGGCGTACGCCCGTTCCACAGCCGCCGGATCGGTGGTGCGGAAGTCGATCCCTCGCCGTCTGAGCGTCCTCTCGGTGCGCCACTGGCGCCAGCAGACGGCGAGGATGTTGCCCGGCCCGTGCCGGGCGATCTCTCTCTCGGGAATCGTCAGCATGAGACGGGTGGGCGCCACGATCGGTCCGGCGCGTCGGCCCGGACCGCGGTCGGGGTTCGCCGACCATGTCTTACCAGGCTGGCCCGGGACCTGTAAAGATCGAGATCCGGCGCCACGCCGGATCCACTCGGCCTCGTTTCGAGCGCGAATCCCGGTCCCCGCCCGGGGGGTCTCAGCGGCGGCCCGGAGCCGCCGCGGGCAGGCCGGCCAGCTCATCGGCCAGCGGACCGGCTTCGTGGATCTTCCGGAGAACCTCGACGATGGCCTGGCCGTGAACCGCCACGGTTCGTGCCTGCGTGTCGGTGTACATCAGGTCGTTGCCGAGCGCCTGCCGGTTGACGCCGGAGTGAACGCCCAGCCACTCGCCGTTCCTGTCGACCACGGGGCCGCCGGCCTGCTCGACCGTGGCGTCGGCGTTGGTCGAGAAGTGCAGCGGGACGGCCGCGTCCACGATCGCCCTTCTCCGGATCCACCGATCCGGAAGGCCGAAGATCGGCGACATCTTCCATTCGGCGGACCGCTCGAAGAGTCTCGACAGCGGCACGATCAGCTGCACGTGGGCCTCGCCGTCCCGGTAGCCCCTGGCCACGCCGAACGAGAACCGGAGCGTCGACGTGCCGGGGGGATACGGGCCCCACTGTCCGGTCGCGACTCTCGCCCGGGAGATGTCGGTCTGGGCCTGTCGCTCCGCGGTCTTCACCCTGGCCTCGAACCGCGAGGAGAGGTCTCGCGCCGCCGCCTCGATCTGCCGGGCCAGGACGATGGCCGGGTCGACGGAGGCCGCCACCGCCTTCTCGCCACCCTCGAGGAGCTTCCCGCAGGCCTGGGCGTCCCTCAGCGCGGACCGGACGACCAGCTCGGAAGCCCGCTGCCGGGGCGACTTCCCGGCCAGGAGTTCGCGAACGAGGCCGTGGTCGGCGCCCAGGAGCTCGCACCCGAAGGTGAACCAGTGGGCCAGGCGCAGCTCCTCCGGGCCTTCGGCCATCCGGCCTTCCGACGTGCGCCACCGGTCGAGCGCGCTGCGCCACGAGCCGGGCGCCTGCGTGGCGGCACGCACGATGGTCCGGCCCCTGTCCACGAGGGTGGAGCCGAACGCGCCGCTGGCCATCACCAGCCAGTGCTCCTCCAGCAGCTCCCCGTGGTGGCGCCTCGCCGCTGCCATCCGGTCCCAGGCCGGGCCGAGAGCGGCAAGCGCCGGGTCGGCTCCGATCCGGTCTCTCAGCTGCTGTTCCGACGCGCGGCGTCTGACCATCAGGATCGGGTCCAGCAGAGCTGCCAGAGCGCCCTCCTGACGCTGGCACCGGGCCCGGACCTGGGCCAGCTCGTCCCGGACTCTGGCGGCAGCCCCCGGGCTGGTCTCGCCGCAGGTCACGAGCACCGAGGTCAGACGGTGGAGGCCTCTCAAGGAGAGCGGGTAGAACCGATCCCGCCAGAACTCCAGTACCGCCGCTGTCTCCAGGCGGACCGTCGCTCCGGGGTGTCCGGCCACGACGAGCGGGTCGTGTCTCTCCGGACCGGACCTGGCCAGTCTCAACCACTCCGGCGGTCTGTACGGTTTCCCACCCTGGTAGACCCTGAAGAGGCTCACGTCGAGCCTCGAACGGGGATACTCGAACTGCTCCGAGTGGCCGCCGAATCGCGCCACCTGTCGCTCCGGCGCGAAGACGAGCCGGACATCGTCGAACCGCCTGGACCGATACAGGTGGTGGCGCGTGCCGCCGTTCAGACTCACCACACAGCCCACGGCGCCGCTCCCGTCGGAGGCCGCCCTCTCCAGCGCCGAGATCGCCGCCCGTGGATCACCCTGGCCGGCCCCCTTGCCGGCCGGCGACCCCGCGGGGGCCACGACCCGGCCGGTCACGTCCTCGATGCTCGTGAGCGCCTCGAGCTGCAGCCCGGCCAGGCGGATCTCCTCCGGAGGCGAGCGGGCGACGAAGCCGTCGGTGGTCAGGTCCGGGCCGCCTCCGGAGCCGCTCTCGAGCGCCCTGGCCGCCACGTCGTGGACCGTCGCCACCAGGCCGTCGGGCGACACGAACGCCCCGGATTGCCCGCCTGAGAAGCGAACCGTGGCGCGTTGCAGACGGTCGAGCCAGGCCGGCGTCGGCTCGAAGCCGCAGGCCTGCTTGAACAGCTGCAGGGGCGGCTCGTTGAAGAGCCAGAACCCCTCGTCGGCGAGACCCGGAGCCGCGAGGAGCCACGAACACACGACCAGGACGACCGGCGACAAGACCCTTCGAATCATGGGCGCACGCACCTCCGGCAGCCCGATCACCGGGCCGAAGGCCCCGGCTCGGGGACGGCCCGGGGGGGTCCAGGGGGGTCGGTGCGCAGCAACGGCCCCCCTGGCTTCGACGCCTCCCGGCTGAGTCCCGGCGGAGCCGGCGAGCCCGGAGGGATCGTCAGCCGGGTCGTTCCGCGGTCCTGGGCGATCCTCACGATGCGGTACCGGCTGCCTGGTACGGCTGGAGCCGGCGCCAGAAGGGCGTACAGGGTCGCCGCAGGCCCCATCCGGACCGTCACCCGGTACCGGGAGCCCGCCACGGACCACGCGTCGATGACCCGTCCGTCAGGGGAGACCTTCACGATCCGGGTTCCCTTGCCGCCCTTGTGCGACTGCGTGAACACCAGCTCCGCCCCCGGGGTGGCGGTCTCCAGGTGGAGCGCTGCGTCAGGGAGCTCGGTCACGAGTCCGAGCTTGCGGCAGCCGGCCAGCTTGCGGTCCCAGCACTCGATGCGGTAGCCTCGCCCCTCCAGACTGACGGTGAAGATCTCGTCCCCTGGGCCCAGGGCCAGGCCCATCCCGCTGTAGGGGATCGTCTTCAGAAGCCGGAGCTCCGGGTCGAGAACGTGGATCTTGCCCGCTCCCTCGTCGCCGACCACGAGCCGGCCGTCGCGGGTGCTCTCCAGCCGGGACGGGTCCTCGAACGCCAGGGTGGTTCGCGGATCGAAGACCTTCTTCACCTTCCCCTCGAGGTCCATCCGCACGAGCACGCGGGTCGAGCTCTCCACGTACACGATCTCCCGGTTCGGAGCGAGGCACAGCTCGCCGATGGCAGCGCAGAGCACGTGCTTCGGGTCGCCGAGGGCGGCCTGGACCTTGTTCCCCGGGCCGAACAGCTTGATCCGCCCCGCCAGAGGGTCGCCCACGACGAGACGACCGTCGTCGAGGATGCGGAAGAAAGAGGGCCCCCAGCGATCCACCTCGGTCTGCTCCGCGGCCTGGGCCAGCCCCTTGAGCTGGTGAAGCGCCGGGCCCTCCGGGATGTCGTAGGCCACGGTCAGCACCGGAGATCCGCCGGTCAGGCCGGTCGACAGCACCGTCGCCCACACGAGCGACGAGAGACACCGTGCGGCCCACCGCAGGCCGGGCTGGCGCCGCGACATCTAGATCCGGATGCCGGGGACCCTGAGCGGATCGACGATGGCGCCCGACGGGTCGTTCATCTGAAAGTGGAGGTGCGGCCCGGTCGTGGCCGTGCCGGTGTTGTTCGAGTGACCCACCATCTGGCCTGCCTGCACGCGCGTGCCCACGGCCATCCGGCCGGAAGGCGTGTCGAAATCGCGCATGTGACAGTACATGGCCCGGTACCCGTTGTCGTACTGGATCTCCTCGGTCCAGCCGCCGGTCTTCGAGTAGTAGACCCGCTTGACCGTTCCACTTCCCAGCGCGTAGAGCGGAGTGCCGGTGGGGCAGCCGAGGTCCACGCCCTGATGTCTGCGGCTCCCCCCGTCACGGGAGTCCCCGATCCGTGAGGTGATCCGGGCCGTGCGGTTGCCCAGCGGGCTGCCGCCGAACGGCCCGCCCGCGACCGGCGCCTGGACGTTACCGGCCCCCGGCGCCACCTGGGGCGTCGAGGCGGGAGCGGCAGGCCCCTGCGGCACCAGCCCGGGCTGCTGATAGATCTGCCCGCCGCCAGGCACGCCCGGCTGACCGTAGAAGCCGTCCGGAGTCACCCCCATGACGATCGGAGGGAGCCCTTGCTGCGCGCCGCCGGGCATGCCGTACTGTCCCTGCCCGTTCGTCTGGATGGAAGCCAGCGCCGCCACCAGGTAGGCCAGCAGGTTCGCCATCTCCCTGGTATCGGACACCACGAACGAGACGGTCACCACGTCACCGGTGGGCGACCCGGAGACCTGGATCTGACCGCCCCCGAACCCGACACACAGGGGGAACAGGAGAACGATGAGCGCCGCCCAGACGGGTAGCGAACGCTTCGCCATCGACCATGCCATCATCGGGCCCTCCTGCCGCTCGGGCCGCGCCAAAGCCCTGGATGCCCCCGGACAAGACCGTACCGCTGCACACCATCGTGCATGCAATGTATGCAGTCCCCACCCCTGGAGGGTTTTCTTTTTTTTTCCCGGGCGCGCCGCGGCGTCTCAGAGTCCATCCCTGAAGCCGACCAGCACCACCTCCGGGAGGAGCTCCACCCCGAAGAGCTGGCCCACGCCTGACCGGATCTCCCGCATGAGACCGACGATCTGGGCCGCGGAGGCTCCTCCACGGTTGACGATCGCCAGGGTGTGCCGGGACGAGATCCCGGCAGCTCCGCTCCCGTGGCCCTTGCGAAACCCGGCGCGCTCGATGAGCCAGGCTGCCGGCACCTTCACCCGGCCGGGCCCGGCGGCGTACCGGGGCAGCCTCTCCGTGGCGCCGAGGCGCCCGGTCCGGCGGGCAGCCTCCTCGACCTCCAGCGCCTTCGATTCGGCCATGATCGGATTCTTGAAGACCGACCCGGCGCTCTTGCCGTCCGGGTCGTCCACGTCTCCCGGTTGTCGAGATCGACGACGGTCGACGTGGTCCGATCGAACGCCCGGACCCGGGTGATGATCGACGAGACCTCCTGGCCGTAGGCGCCGACGTTCTGCACCGGGGTCGCTCCCACGGTTCCGGGGATGCCGCCCAGACACTCGACGCCGGCCAGGCCGCGCTCGACGCAGCGGGCCACGAAGCCGTCCCACGGCTCGCCCGCGGAGGCGATGGCGGTGCACCTGTCGCCGTCCCCCTCGAACCGGACGCCGGTCAGCTCGACGTGCACCACCAGGCCCGGGAAACCCTCGTCGGCGGCCACCACGTTGCTGCCCCCGCCCAGTACCAGGACCGGCCACCGGCGGCTCAGAGCGTGGTCGAGCGCCGCCGGGAGCAGCCGGTGGTCCGTCAAGGCCACGAACCCCAGCGCCGGGCCGCCCACCCCCATGGTGGTGTGCTCCGAAAGAGGAACGCCGGTCATCACGTGGAGAGATCCGGAGAGTGAACCCACGGCCTGCCCCGATCCGATCAAGAGTCGCCGGCCCGGTCCTCGCCATCGGGGAGAGCGGAGGAGGGCAGGGGCCGGGCAGCCGGAGCCGACGTCGAAGGATCCACGAGCCGGAGAAACGACTTCACCGTGGAGCTGTACGACTCCGGCGCCTCGATGAACGGGAAGTGCCCCACCGAAGGCATGATCGTGAGCCGGGCGCCGGAGATCTGCTGGGCCAGCCGGGACGCGATCGACGAGGGGCGAGGATCCGCGTCCCCGTGAACGATGAGCACCGGCACGGAGAGCTGTCGCGCTCGTCGCCTGAGCTCGCCCTCCTGGACGATCCGGCGCCAGTCCTCCAGGATCGCCCGGTTGACCTCGTAGTTCGGGTGACGACCCGCCTGGACCAGCCTGCCGGCCAGTTCGAACGCGCGCCTCCGATCGGCGAAGTCGGTGGACCAGAGCAGCCGGCAATAGGTGTGGTCCGCCTCCTCGAAGTCGGCGCCCCTGGCCCTGGTGAGGCGCGCCTTGAGCCGGGCCAGCTCCAGCTGCTGGGTCGATGTCAGCCGGGCCCTCTGGTTCAGGCGGTGCTCCTCGCGCCAGTCGAGATCGAGGCCGGTGCCGGAGGTGTAGATCAGCCCCCGCACCCGGGACGGATACGCCAGCGCATAGGTCAGCGCCAGATCGGCTCCCCAGGAGTGCCCGCCGAGGATCCACTCCGTGTGCCCCCATCGCCGGCGCAGCGCCTCCAGGTCGCCGACCATGGTGGCCACATCGTAAGGAGGCATGGCGGCGGAGCGGCCGCACCCCCGCTGATCGTAGCGGTGCACCGTCGTCACGTCTTCGAGCATCTGCGCCAGCGGCTCCAGGTAATCCCAGAGGCCGGGCCCGCCGTGACACAGCACCAGCGGCACTCCGGTGCCCTGGGTGGACGTCCACAGCCGGGCCCCGTTGACGAGAACGTACTCCTGACGGACCGACATCTCTCCTCGCAGCACGACAGGGCGGCCAGAGCACCTGGCCAAGACCGTCGGGCAGTCGGCGACGATCTGCCCGGCGGCTCCCGAAGCCGATGCTCGATCGCCGGATCGACAGGCCGCATTGTAGCACCCGAGGGATGCCGGGTGGGCACCGGTCGCATCGCCGCGCGCCGGAACCGGCAAAGAGAGCCTGAAACCGGAGCCTCGCCGATCAGGTCCCCTGCAGGCTGAGCATGGACCGCGCCATCAGCAGCACGATGCTCCGGGGATTCGCCGCGTAGACACCCGTGGGACGGACGTACTCCTCGGACCCGATCTCCATGAAATCCAGGCCGCTCGGCCGGCTGGTGTCGATCTTCAGCCGCCAGGCGAACGGCTCGCCCAGCTCTGGCAGCCGGATCCGATGAGGCTCGTCGTCGCTGTTGAACAAGAGCAGGAAGTAGTACTCGACCAGCTGCTTCTCGCGACCGTGGATCTGCATGACCAGCGTCCGCTCCGAGGGGTCGTCCCAGCGAGGCTGGTCAAGATCGCGCCCGAACCACCGGATGTCGAACAGGTCCAGGTTCTCCATCAGGCGACTCTTCAGGAACTTGGTCACCTGCAGAGCCTTGTAGCTCTTCGTGAGCTGGATGACCTGCTTCACGAAGGCGAGGAACCCCGCATTCGATCGCGCCAGGTCCCAGTCGAACCAGCTGATCTCGTTGTCCTGGCAGTAGGCGTTGTTGTTGCCCCGCTGGGTCCTCAGGAACTCGTCGCCACCCAGCATCATCGGGGTGCCGAGGGAGGTGAAGAGCGTCACCAGGTGGTTCTTCGCCAGCTGCTGCCTCAACCCGACGATCGCCGGGTCGTCGGTCTCGCCTTCCACGCCGCAGTTCCACGAGTTGTTGTCGTCGGTGCCGTCCCGGTTCGCCTCGAGGTTCGCCTCGTTGTGCTTGCCGTCGTAGGAGACCAGGTCGAGCAGGGTGAAGCCGTCGTGACAGGTCACGAAGTTGATGCTCGAGTACGCTGTCCGGCCCTCGTCGCCGTACAGGTCGTCGGATCCGCAGAGCCGGCGTCCCAGGTCGCCGATCTGCCCCCAGCTCCCCCTGACGTACCGCCGGCACGTGTCGCGGAACTTGCCGTTCCACTCGCACCAGTCGACGGGGAACTCGCCGACCTGGTAGGTCTCCACGTCCCACGGCTCGGCGATCAGCTTCACCCTGGACAGCACCGGATCCTGGGAGACCACGTCGAAGAAGCTGGACACCGCCGAGAACTCACCCCCGCCGCGCCCCAGCACCGTTGCCAGGTCGAACCGGAACCCGTCGACGTGCATGACCTCGACCCAGTACCGCAGGGAGTCGGCGATCAGCCTGAGGACCTGGGGGTTCGCCGGATTGATGCTGTTGCCGCAGCCGGTGTAGTTCCGGTAGAACCGGTACGGCTCGCCGGGTGGACCCGAGAGCGCGTAGTAGCTCTGGTTGTCGACCCCTCTCAGGCTGACCGTCGGACCGAGCTCGCTGCCCTCACCCGTGTGGTTGTAGACCACGTCGAGGATGGCCTCGATGCCGGCCCGGTGGAGCTCCCGGACCAGGGTCTTGAACTCGTGGACCTGGCAGCCCGGATACGATCGGGTGGAGTACGACAGCTCCGGCGCGAAGAACCCGATCGTGTTGTAGCCCCAGTAGTTCGTGAGCCCCTTCTTGACGAGAAAGTCCTCGACGCAGAACTCATGGACCGGCAGCAGCTCGACGGCCGTGATCCCCAGATCCACCAGGTGAGGGATCTTCTCGACGAACCCGAGGTAGGTGCCCGGGTGGTTCACGCCCGACGACCGGTGGGCCGTGTAGCCCTTGACGTGGACCTCGTAGATGATCGTCCTCTCCAGCGGGGTCTCCGGCGGGACGTCCCCCTGCCAGTCGAACGCGTCGTCGACCACGATCGATCTCGGCACGATCGGAGCGCTGTCACGGGAGTCGAGCGACAGGTCGAGATCCGGCGAGTCCGGGTCGTAACCGAGGAGCAGGTTGTCGACGTTCTCCACCTTCCCCGTGATCGCCTTTGCGTAGGGGTCGATCAGCAGCTTGTCGGGGTTGAACCGGAAGCCGTTCCTGGGGTCGTGGGGACCGTCGATCTTGTAGCCGTAGAGCTGTCCCGCCCTCGGCCCGTGGACGAACGTGTGCCAGATGTGACGCGACCGGTGCTCCATCGGGATCACATCGGTCGGCTCGCCGGTCAGGCCGTCGAACAGCAGCAGGAAGACGCGCCTGCCGTACTTCGAGTAGATGGCGAAGTTCACGCCGTCCGGCTGGAGCGTGGCTCCGAGAGGATGACACCTTCCCTCGGAGAGCCTGGTCGTCGATCGCACTCTGGGTCGTATCGTCATCGGGGTCACCGACACCTTCCAGCCGTGTGCGGCCGGATCCGCCCGTGTCCGGGCACGTCCGAACGGTGCTACCGTCTCGCGGGTGTGATCGTCCGGCGAGGCAGCACCAGAGTCTCTCCAACGGCGCTCTGCGCACGGATCTCCACGAACACCGGCCCCGATGGCGCATACCCCGGCATGGACACGGTGTGGTGCGTCAGCGCCTGCTTCAGCGGCGCGGTACGGTCGGGCTGCGCGGTCTGCCCCACCGAGACCTCTCCCGCCGCCGGACACGACAGCTCGACCTCGACGCTCAGCCGGTCGCCCGACAGGGCCGCGGACACGCTCTTGAGCACCGGCGGCTCCGGACCGATGACGGTGCCGCTGGCCGCCGGGCTCCGGTCGCCCAGGAACAGCTCGTAGGCGTAGACCGCGCCGGGGGAGAGCGGACCGAGCACGTACTGGTGCTCCAGGCTCGCCTCTTGCTGCACCGCCCACTGTCTGAGCCCGTCGGGCCCGCGATAGGCGACCTTGCCCGCCACCGGCGCCGCGGCGCGAGCCCGGAGCAGCGCCTTCTCGAAGCCCAGCACGAGCTCCACCTGTCCCACGAGCCTGGTGGCGGTCAGGCGGAAGAGCAGGGCGACCACGATGGCGCCGATCGCCAGCGCCCCGAGACCGGCGACCAGCGGCCATCGGGTCGGCGACGGAGCCGAGGACACCGCGGGCTCCGGAGGCCTCTGCCGCAGCGTGACGCGCCGCGCCGGAGCGGCCGCCCGCGGCGGACCTGCCGGGGCCCGGGCGACGATCAACGGCTCCGTCACCGCCGCGCGCCCCTGCGCCGGGTCCGGCTCCCACTCCTCCGGGGCCAGGGATTTCAGGGCCTCCACGAACTGGGCCCCGCTCTGGAAGCGACAGTCCGGCTTCAGCTGCGTCGCCTTCAGCACCACCTCCTCCAGTCTCCTGCCGACGTGACTGCTCACCGTCGACGGCGGGGGGAACGGCCGTCGGCCCTGGGACATGTCCTTCACGTATTCCAGCGGGTCGACGGCGGCTCTCCTCCCGGTGACCAGCTCGTAGAGCACCAGCCCCATCTGATAGAGGTCCGTGGTCGCGACCGCGTCACCGCCCCCGGCCTGCTCCGGCGCCATGTACGTCATGGTCCCCAGGACGACCCCGGTCTTGGTGAGAGCGGAGTTCACCATCCCGGCCAGGCCGAAGTCGATGAGGATCCCTCTCAGGGTCGGCAGCACCAGGACGTTCGACGGCTTCACGTCCCGGTGATAGACGCCCTGGCCGTGGATGTAGTCGAGCGCCGCGGCGATGTCGACGAACAACGGAACGGCGAAGCCCGGGGAGACCGGCCCGCCGCCCTGGCGATAGTGCTCCCGGATCCACTGGGAGAGGCTCCTCGAGTCGTTCACGTACGGCATCGTGTAGAAGTACCGTCCGCCGGAGAGCCGGCCCCACTCCAGCAGGGGCACCACGGCGGGATGGGACAGCTTCGAGAGTATCTGGGCCTCCCGCTCGAACCTGAGCAGGATCTCCTCGTGGACATCGTCCCGGAGGATCTTGAGCGCCACCTCCTGGCCGGTCTCCCTGTCGAAAGCCAGGTGGACCTCGCCCATCCCGCCTTCTCCGAGCGCTCTGCGGCACTCGAACCGCTCGTCGTGCAACACCAGCCCCACCTCTCCTCGGCCAGCCGAGTCTATCACACCTGCTTCCGGGGCGTCGCTCGCGACCCCGGATCGCACGGCCCGGACCGGAGAGGACATACGTATGCCCTTGGCGACAACCGACGCCGGCTCGACCTTTCCGAAACCTTGCCGCGGAGCCCCGGGGAGGTGTTACATGGTGGGCACCATCGTTGCTTGGACCGCAACCCGTCTCGCCGCGGGCGGTTGCGACCCCTCTCTCAGGAAGGTGAGAATCCATGAAGCTCTTCGCGGATCGCATCGGTCTGCTGGGCACCGAGAACGCGTTCAAGCTCGGTCCCCGGATCCGGGCCATCGAGAAGCGCCAGCTCGATGCCAACAACACGCACTACTGCGATCCGCAGGGGTTGATCTCCTTCAGAAAGGCCATCGCCAAGTACGTCGGCGCCAAGCGAGACCTCAAGGTCAAGCCGGAGCACGTCGTCGTCTTTCCCGGGGCCAAGCCGCCCATCGGCCTGTGTCAGCAGGCGTACGTCGACGCCGGCGACGAGGTGATCTATCCGTCCCCCGGCTTTCCGATCTACGAGTCGTTCACCAGGTACACCAACGTGAAGCCGGTCCCGATGCACCTGGACGAGGCCAAGGGGTTCAGCCTCACCGGCGCCGAGGTCGAACCGTTGATCACGGCCAAGACCAAGCTGATCTACATCAACTTCCCCTCGAACCCGACCGGCGGCGTCGCCTCGAGAGAGCAGCTGCAAGAGATCGCCGACGTGATCCAGCGGAAGTGCGATTCCGGCGTCCGGGTCTACTCCGACGAGGTGTATGAGGAGATCCTCTTCGACGGCAACAGGCACGTCTCCATCGCCTCGATGAAAGGCATGCAGGACAGGACCATCATCGTGAGCGGCCACTCCAAGTCGTTCTCTTTCACGGGCGGGCGCATCGGCTATGCGGTCTTCCCGACCGAGGCAGAGGCGGAGGTGTTCAAGAACCTGAACATCAACTACTTCTCGTGCGTGCCCCCGTTCATCCAGGAGGCGTGCCGGGAGGCGCTGGAGTCTCCCAAGCGGGAGGCGGCGATCGGCGCCATGGTGAAGACGTTCCAGACCCGTCGCGACCTGGTGGTGGACGGGCTCAACCAGATCCCGGGCATCCACTGCCACAGGCCGATGGGAGCGTTCTACGTGTTCCCCAACGTGGAGGGTGCGTGCAGGTGCCTGGGCATCGTCAACCGCTACGAGGAGCTGTCGCCGGAGGCCCGGCTCAGGAGCAGCCCCGCCGGCCTGTTCCAGGGATTCCTGCTGGATCGCTACCACGTGGCGACGCTGGACCGGAAGTCTTTCGGAGCGATCGGGTCCGAAGGCAAGCATTACCTCAGGATCTCCACCGCCACGGCCACGGAGGATCTGCAAGAGGCGGTGGTGCGGATCAAGACCGCGGCCTCGGACAGGGCCGGCTTCGACTCCTATTTCGTGACCGTTCGCGACAGGCTCTAGGACGCAAGGAGAAACACCCCATGTGCGCTGACATGAAGAAGACCGATGCCCTGCCGGGCAAGCGTCGATCCGTGATGGCCCGCCTCGAAGAGCAGGTCGATGCGAAGGCGCTGGATCCCGCCCCCGCCGACAGAGAGGCCTGGGACAAGCTGGACGCCGCCTACCGGGCGACGTGCGCCATCCTGTACAACTTCGTGCCGCAGTCCGGCCATCCCGGCGGGAGCATCTCGTCCGGCCGGATCGTGAACGGGCTCCTGTACGCCGGTATGGACTACTCGCTGAACGATCCCGGCGACGAACGACAGGACCTGCTGTGCTACGCCGCCGGGCACAAGGCGCTGGGCCTGTACGTCTCGTGGGCGCTGAGAAACGAGATGGCCCGCATCGGCGCGCCGTCGCTCCTGCCGGACGAGGCGCGACAGCACCGGCTGGAAGACCTGCTGGCGTTCCGCCGGAACCCGGCGGCGCTGCTGCCGATCGCCGCTCGGCTCAAGGCGAGGCCGCTGGACGGACATCCCACGCCGGCCACGCCGTTCGTTCGCATCGCCACCGGTGCCTCCGGGGTGGGCGTGCCGGCGTCGCTGGGGCTCGCCCTGGCCGCTCTGGACGTGTACCGGTCCGACCCGCCCAGGGTCCACATCCTGGAGGGCGAGGGTGGCATGACGCCGGGTCGGGTGAGCGAGGCGCTGGCCGCGGCCGGGACGATGCGCCTGGCCAACGCGGTGCTCCACGTGGACTGGAACCAGGCATCGATCGACTCGAACAAGGTCTGCCGCGAGGGGGACGAGCCCGGCGACTACGTGCAATGGAATCCCATGGAGCTCTGCCACCTCCACGATCTGAACGTGCTGTTCGTTCGCGAGGGGATGAACATCGGCCACGTCCTGGCGGCCCAGGGGCAGGCGCGGGAGCTGGCCAAGAACGGGCAGCCGGTGGCGATCGTCTACCGAACCGTCAAGGGCCAGGGCTACGGCATCGAAGGGCGGGCGAGCCACGGCGCTGGCCACGCCTTCTGCTCCCCCGCGTTCTACGAGGCGATGGTGCCGTTCGAGAAGGCCTTCGGGCAGACGATCCCCCGCTTCTCCGGCACCGCCGGGAGCCGGGAGGCCGAGGAGAACTACTACGAAGTCCTGATGACGGTGCGAAAGGCGCTGGAGAACGACGGCAAGACCGCCCAGGTGTTCGGCCAGAAGCTCCAGGATGCGGCCGGTCGGCTCGCGGCCAGGAAGCGCACGCCACGGGCCGACGCACCCAGGATCGAGAAGGTGTACGATCCGAAGGTGCTCGACCCGAACACCACGCCGGCGACGCTGAAGCTCGAGCCCGGCAAGGCCACGACGCTGCGCGCGGCGCTGGGCGACGTGCTGGGCTACCTGAACCGGGAGTCCGGCGGCGCCGTGCTGTCGGTAGCGGCGGACCTGCTGGGCTCCACCAGCATGAACCTGGCCTCCAAGGGGTTCGCCGACGGGTTCTTCAAGTGCCCCGACAACATGAACTCCAGGACGCTGGCCATCGGCGGCATCTGCGAGGATGCCCAGGGAGCGCTGCTCTGCGGCGTCTCCACCTACGGCCACCACATCGGAGCCAGCTCGTCGTACGGGGCGTTCATCGCCGCCCTCCAGCATGTGGCGGCACGGCTCCATGCCATCGGCCAGCAGACCGGCCAGGATCAGCACCACAGACCGTACAACCCCTACATCATGGTCTGCGCCCACGCGGGTCTCAAGACCGGCGAGGACGGCCCGACCCACGCGGACCCGCAGGCGCTCCAGCTGTTGACCGGCAACTTCCCGCAGGGAACGTTCATCACGTTGACACCCTGGGACCCCGCGGAGATGTGGCCGCTGATGGCGGAGGCGCTCCGGCGGCGGCCCGCCGTGATCGCGCCGTTCGTCACGCGACCCAACGAGGTCGTGCTCGATCGAGTCAAGCTGGGCCTGCCCCCGACCAGCGCGTCGGCAAAGGGGCTCGTCCGGCTCCGGGCCGCCGATCCCGAGGCGAAGCCGTACCACGGGACGATCGTGCTCCACGGAAGCGACGTGGCCTACGCGTTCCTGCTGGACGTGCTTCCGAGGATCGAGCAGCAGAAGCTCCGGTTCAACGTCTACTACGTCGCCAGCGCCGAGCTGTTCGAGCTGTTGCCGCCCGACGAGCAGCGAGAGCTGTACCCGGAGGGGCGGGCTCTGGAGGCGATCGGCATCACCGGTTTCACGCTCCCCACGCTGCTCCCGTGGGTCACCTCGGCGGACGGGCGCCGGCGCTCGCTACATCCGTTCAGGAAGGGGTGCTTCCCGGGGAGCGGGCAGGCGGCCCACGTCCTGAAGCAGGCCGGCCTGGACGGCGACGCCCAGTGGGAGGCCATCGAGGACTACGCCAGCAGGAAGTAGCCGCCCTCGAATCGGCAAGGCAGCCGGCCCGGCGATCCGGGCCGGCTGTCGTCTTCGGGGCACCTCCGCACGGCCCGCCCTCGGATAGGGAAAACCTTTGCGCTCCGAACTGCGTAGTCTTCAATGGACCGGGGCGGTTGTCCCCATCCTCTCCATGTCTTCCGGACTTCGAGGACGACGGACCATGCAAACCAGACTTCCGATCGGATCCGCCATCACGCTGCTCTGTCTCCTGCTGGTGGCCACGGCTCACCCGGCGCTGGCCCAGATCTCGATCCTCGAGGTCGAACAGAACGGGACCGGCGGCGCGGCGGCCGGGGGCCAGGCCGCAGCCGGTACGGGTGCCACGACCGAGGTGGCGACCGAGTCCGACTTCGACAAGGTGGTCCAGAAGCTGAAGAAGAACGAGCTTCTGACCGAGAAGGAGTTCGTGATCTACCTCCGCGGGCTCGAGGCGGCCAACACGAGCAAGAGCTGGGCCCACCTCATCACCAAGCTCCACCACGACCAGTACTCCGCCGACTCGAACCTGAGACTCTGCGGCATCCGGCTGTTCCTCAACGGCAAGGAGAACGAGGGCTGGGAGAGCGTGAACCTGCTCAACGTGCCGGTCCCGAAGTTCATCAAGAACGACAAGGGCGAGAGGGTGGACATCGCCCACTCGTACGCCGGGGTGAGAGCGCTGGTGGAAAGGGGCTCCGTTCGCGGCATCCTGATGGGCAACGTGAACACCGGCTGGGGCGACAGCGTCCAGGTCGTGGGCGGGGAGATCACGGGCAGCTGGACCATCGTCAAGGGGATCTTCACGCTGAACACGGACAGGATCAAGAACGGGGCTCGCGAGTTCGGCAACGCACCGAACTTCAAGCCTCCTGGGAGAGTGAGCCGGGCTCCCGGACGCGGCCCACAGCACCGGCAGGCACGATCGCACCCCATCTGCCGAGGAGCGCTGATGGTCCCATGAAATCGACTCTCGACGCTGCCGTGGTGGCCCTCCTCCTGGGGTCGCTGTCCGTCGCGTGGTGCGCCCCGGCCGAATGGGAGGCCAGCGTCAGGAAGGGCTGCGAGGCTCTCCGGGCCGGGCGATACGGTGAAGCCAGGGATCTTCTCACCCGGGCCGTGAAGGAGGGCGTGAGAGCCGGCGGGGACGAGACCAGGTTGGCCGTGGCCACCCGGGAGCTGGCGGCCGCTCATCTGGCGCTGTCGAACCCCGACAAGGCCAAGGGGCTGCTCCGTCAGGCGCTGCCGATACTGGAGCGTCGGACCGGGCCCGAGAGCGCCCAGGTCGGCGAGACGCTGAGGGTGCTGGGCGAGTGCCTGAGGCAGCTCGAGAGGTACGACGAGGCCGAGCGGCTGCTGGTGCAGGCTCACCGGATCCTGGCACGGGCCAGGCCGTCAGATCACGGGCTGATCGCCGCCACGCTCACGTCGCTGGGAGCGCTGAAGGTGGCCACCGGTCAGTTCGCCAAGGCGGAGGAGCTGCTCACCAAGGCGCGCAGGCTCCAGGAGGCCAAGTCGGGAGATCCCGGGGGGCTCTCGGACGTGCTCGACGAGCTGGGGCTGCTCTTCCTCGTCATGCAACGGTCGCGAGAGGCGCAGAAGACCCTGGAGAGCGCCCTGACCCTCCGGAAGAAGGTCTACGGCGAGTCCCACCTCAAGGTGGCCGACACGCTGAACCGGCTGGGGGCGCTCCACTATTCGCTCCAGCAGCCCGTCGAGGACTGCGCGTACCACCTGGCCGCACTGACGATTCGCGAGCAGACGCTGCCGCCGGACCACCCGGACGTGGGC
>JACQZM010000196.1 GCA_016213885.1 Candidatus Rifleibacteriota bacterium
CAGGCCATGGCCTGGATCATGGCTCACGGGGGAAAGGGAGGGGGTGCATTTGAAGTCGCGCTCGGGGCGCGACTCGGATCCGGCGAGGCGCCGGATCTTGGGCGCCCCGGGTCGGAGGCGACCGGGTCCCTGATGAAGTGGAGGTAGAACGACAGGCCGACGTAGTAGGCCGGGTACGCGAGCGATCCGCAGGCGAGCCAGCGGGGCACATGCTCCACGTCCCTGAGCATCAACAGGACCGCCAGCATCCAGGCCACGGTCAGGGCGATCGAGAGCCTGCGGTAGTGGGGCGACTGCGTCGGATGCAGGTACCGGATCGGCACGAACACCATCACCGACAGGAACGCCAGGACCAGGGCGGCCCAGACCGGCGGCATGCCCAGGACGAATTGGTAGAACACCACGACGTTCCAGGTCGAGGGGAACCCGGTGAAGTAGCCGTCGGAGGTCTTGGCCCCCGAGGAGCAGAATCCGTAGGCCGAGGCCAGGAGCGGCAGGGCCAGCACCGGTTCCCAGCCTCCGGGGATCAGCTTGAATCGAGCGGCGAAGTAGACCGGCAAGAAGACGTAGTTCAGGTAGTCGGTGATGTCGTCGAGCTTCCGGCCGTCGTACTCGGGGACCACCTCTTTCACCTTCGCCGCGCGGGCGAAGATGCCGTCCGACCCGTCGATGACGATGGCGATGGTCATCCAGAGGAACGCGTCGTTCGGGCGGCCGTCCACGATGGCGAACAGGGTGTACAGCCCGCAGACCAGACCCAGGGCCGTGTACAGGTGGACGCACCAGCCGGCGGCCCGGTGCAGCCTGGAGGGCGGAGGTGTCACGAGCCGAGAATAGCCGACGCCGGCCAGCTCCGCAATGGGGCAGCGCGGCTGACCGGACCGTGGTGGCCCTCGCCTGCGGTGTGGTAAGCTCCCCCTCCATGGAATCTCCGCCGGCTGCACCGGACGCCCGGCCCCGATCCGGCCTGGATGCGGTCGGCGGGCCCGACGATCCGACCCTGGCCTGGGAGGAGATCCCGGACGACCGGCGGGACGTCAGCGCCATCCTGAACGTTTTCAGGATGATGGGCGCCTGGCTCATCCTCGCGTTCTTCGGGTCGCTCAGCCTGTTCCTGGCGACGATCGGCGTCGATGGGTTCTGGGTGCTCTGCCATCCCATGGCCTGGTGGGGAGCCGCCGAGATGTGGTGGCTCGGGGTGTCCTACGACCTCGAAGGGGCCGAGAAGCTCCCGAGGAGCGGGCCGTTCATCGTCGTGGCCAACCACCAGTCGCTGCTCGAGGTATTCGTTTACGGCAGCATGGGACGCCCGTTCGTCTACATCATGAAGAAGGAGTTCGCCCGCATCCCGTTCCTGGGCTGGTTCCTGAAGCAGATCGGCCAGGTGTTCCTGGACAGGGCGGACCGGGCGTCTGCGATCGCCAGCCTCAACCAGGCCGTGGAGCGCCTCAGAGAGGGCAAGCACATCCTGATCTTCCCGGAGGGGACGCGACGGCCTCACGGGACTCTGGGGCCGTTCAAGAAGGGCGCGTTCCATCTGGCGATCCAGTCTCACGTTCCGGTGATCCCGCTGGCGATGCTCAACTCCGGGTCGCTGCTGCCCGCCAAGAGTCTCTCGTTCCGGCCCGGGGTCGTGCGGATGGTGGTGTGCGACCCGATCGACACCACCGGCTGGAGAGAAGAGACGCTGGACGACCACCTGGTGCAGGTGAGAAAGGCGCTCGCCGTCCCCCTGGCGCGTTACCGGGAGAGCCTGGGCAAGAAGGGGCTCTGAGCCGGCCGGAACGGCCCGACCACCATCCTGGCGTCCCCTCGACTCGAACCCGCCGGCTCACGGCCGGCCCGCGCTCCCGTCCGGGAGCCCACAGACGAGAACCCGGCCCGCCCGGGGCGTGGGCCGCGGGCGAGCCGGGTCTGAATCACCGGACTAGTTGGAGGTGAACCCGGCGACCTTGGGGGAGACGGTGGTGGTCCACCAGCGCTCCAGCTCCCAGCCACCGGCGGCGTGACGGTCGAGGTCGTAGCTGATGATCACCGCATCGGAGTCGGAGAGCATCTTCGACTTGTTCATGTGGCGGCACACCAGGTTGCCGTTGATGACCGTGGTGCCGACCTTGTCGGCCGGGCGCACGCCCTGGGACGAGTAGACCGTCCCCTGGAACTGCTTGCCCATGAGGAGCTGCCCGATGCCGGCATCCTTCTCGATGTCCACGTTGGGCGCCTCGTACACCAGGGTCAGGTGGTCGAACTTCGGATCGGCAGCCACCACGGCGGCCACGTTGAACACCGGGTTCTTCGTGGGGTTGGCGGCGCTGGGCACGCCGACGATGACGCCCCTGCCGTGGTAGATGATCTTCTGGGTGGAAGCGCTGTAGTCGAGATCCTCGACCCGGACCACGCCGTTCAGGTGGATGTGCAGCTCCGCCTGGCCCGGCGTCCCGAACATGGCCATGTACTGGCCCAGGGACGGGTACGTGAACGAGTACCCGCCGGGAAAGAAGCGGTACTTCGGCGGCAGGTAGCCCTTGGGGAAGTCGCGCTTCATGACCTCCTGGGCCTCCCGGGCCTGGGCCGCATAGGGACGCGGCATCAAGGTGTCGCCCAGCCGGGCGCGGACGTCCGCCGCGTGGGGGCGCAGCCAGGCCGAGTCGATCTGGCGGACGACGAACTCGCCCAGCCCGATGGCGGCCCCGGTCTTGAACGCCTGGGACTTGACGATCTCCTTCATGCGCTCGAACACCAGTCGTGGCGTCACCTTGGAGATGGCCGTCACGAACTTCAGCCACACGTGATGGGAGAACTCCTTGGTCCTCCCGAGGATCCGGGCGATCGCTCCCTTGATCCCCTTCTTCCCCTGCTCCTCTGCAAGCTCCGTGGCGGCCTGGGTGGCCACGGTCTGACCGGTGGCCTCCGAGAGCAGCTCCTGCGCTGCCCTGACGTCTCCGTTCGCCGTGGCCAGCACCTGCCCGGCGCTCGTGAGCTTCCCGTTCAAGCCGTTCAGCGCCGTCTGGTTGCCGCCGACGCTGCGCCCGTACTCCTTGGCCCAGTTGGCCGCGATCGAGTAGCCGGCGTCGTCCCCGGCGTTCTTGGCCTCTTGCATCATCTGCTGGGCCAACCTCAGGTTCTCCTGGGCCTTGGCCAGCTCGGCCCGGGTCGCCTCGCG
>JACQZM010000632.1 GCA_016213885.1 Candidatus Rifleibacteriota bacterium
GCCTCGCCGGCAAGCGCCTGGTACACGGCATCCCACGAGGTGCGCTGCCCCGGCCCGACCCCGGCGTCGCCCAGCAGACCCTTCAGCTCGGCCGAGGCCCGCTCGCTCCGCGAGAGCATCTCTGCGAGCGCATCGGCGCGCTCGCGATGGCGGGTCACACAGGTCTCGCAACCTGAGCTGGCCAGGCGGCGCTCCACCGTGTCGGCGGTGGGCGGCCGCGTCGGAGGCTCCGGCCGGGGCGTCAGCATCCGTGTCACCAGGGCGCGGGCCCGGCCCGGGCCCAGCGTCCCCATGGCGAACCGGACCGGATGGGCCCTTCCCAGCAGGGCGGCGAGCAGCAGGGAGCGATCCGCGGCATTGCCGGCGCGCCCCAGGAGCGTTCCCCGGGCGCCTCTCAGCACGCCGGGGTAGACCTCGAGGTCGACGTGGTCGCGCACGAACCGGAAGCACCGCTCCACGTCGCCCCCCAGCAGGCGCGTCCGCGCGGCGACCGGGTCCGCGACGTGGGCCATCGATGCCGCGGCCTGCACGGCCGAGGTCAGCTGGTCATTCGCCGCGACCGATTCGAGACTGGCGCCGGCGGGCGTGGCGGCCGGCGACAGCGGCCCGGCCGCGATGGCGACCTGGGTCCCCGTGAAGCAGAAGAGGACCCACCACGCGATGAGTCTTCGAGTCCGGCACAGTCGGCGTCCCATCTTCAAACCTGCCTGCCTTGGATCACCTCGAGCCAGAGGCCCGCTGGAGGAGACCTGAGCGGAGGGTGGCCCCGGCGGCCTCCGTTCGCCTGCCGGAAGGCTCCTTCCCACGAGCCGTCCCCGGCCTGGCGCACCCGGCGAAAGGTACGCCCCCCGTCGGGCAGCCGGGCCACCTGCATGATCAGCCAGCCGACCACGGCGATGCCCACTCCGAACGCCGCGAGGAACCCGACGAGTGGGCCCCACTGGACGTCGGTGGCCTGCGTGGCCAGGTCGTAGTAGGGGCGGATCTCGTGCCGCTGCACGACCTGCCTCGAGACGGCGTTGAGGCCCAGGACCAGCAGCTGCGCCAGTCCGATGAGCGCGGCCCGCGGCCGGCCGATCTCGCCCTTTCGCCTCAGGAGCAGCCATGGTCCCAGCACCGAGAGGGCGGTCACCACGGTGAGCACCGCCCAGCCGCCGAGGAACATCTCGCGGATCGTCCGGGGCGACCAAGTGCAAAGAGAGTACCAGGCCCCCGCGACGCCGAACCAGAGGGCTCCCAGCGTATGCACCCGGAAGGCGTAGCGCCGCGCCCACGACCGGTAGTCGGCGCTCTCGCCGCGGGCGAACCATGCCGAGTCGACCGCGATCCAGACGCCGGTCGTGGTCAAGGCGAGCCCGAACATCAGCAGCCAGCGGGGGACCAGCCTGACATCGGTCAGGTTGAGCGCCGTGCCGAGTGCGGCCCCGTGGAAGCTGTGACGGAGCCAGAGCTCCGACCACGAGGGGACGTTCTCCATCAAGCTCAGCGCGTTGGAGAAGATGAAGCCGATTGCGATGAAGCAGACCGCGGAGGCCCAGCCCACGAACCGCTTGATCGGCGCCATGGAGTCCCCCTCGCGCCCCAGCCCGGATGCATAGATGTAGATGCCGTAGTAGGCCGGGATCAAGAGCGCCACGACGCCGAGCCAGAACCACGCCATCAGGATCGTCGCCGGATAGAAGATCTGCCCGTACCCGACCTGGATGAACAGGAGCGGCACGATGCCGAAGTTGACCCCGAGAGCGATGATCACCGGCATCTGACTCATCAGCCGGGAGGAGAACCGGCGAGCGTGTACCCCTCCGACGCGGTAGAAGACCATGGCCACGACGATTCCGGCGTACCAGAGGTTCATCGGCACCTCGTGCAGAGTGAACCCCAGCGCTCTGAACAGCTCGATGAACCAGGCCGGGACAGGCAACCCGATCGCAAGGCTCGTGTCGATGAGCGTCTTTGGATCCATGGTCACCGTCCCCTGTCGGGCAGCATGCCCGACGGGCGTTTCGGGGCGACCCTCGCCAGATAGGCCACCAGCAGCTCCGCCTCATCACGGGTGCCCGACCACGGCGGCATCGTGAATCGAGCGCTGTCGGGCTCGTTCACCAGCGCCCGGATCATGGCGGGCGTCCAGCCCTGGATCAGCGCTCCGACCGGCGAGTACCCCCGCTCGATGGCGTGACAGTTGTTGCAGTGGTACTGGAAGATCATCGCGCCGAGCTCGACCCGATCGGCCTCGGGAAGTGCCAGCAGGCGCTTCACGTCGACCTTGCCGCCGTCGATCGCCGCGGGATGGCGCGCCTGGACGAACGCCCTGGTCCAGGGGCCGCTCTCGAGGTACCCTCTTTCCCGCACCGCGGCGATCTCCCGGGGCAGCATCTGGCTTCCGAGGACCACGTTGTAGATGATGTACGGCTTTCTCACCGCCTCGCGGACGAACTCGCCGGTCGAGAAGCCGATGAGCCCGAACAGAAGCACCGAGGCCGCGAAGCCCGGCGTGAAGATCCAGCCCGGGTTTCTGTACGGACCCAGGAACAGCAGGAAGAACACGATGCCGGTGGCCACGAACAGAAGCCCCATGAAGACGTTGAGCACCGGCGCGGCCAGGAGGGCGGCCTGCGCCGACTCCGGCAGGCGGAGGTACCACAGGATCCCCCCGGCCGTGATCATCAGGGCCCCCAGCAGGGCGGGCCTGGTGGACCGCGACTCGATCAGTCCGTGGAGCTTGGGGTCGGCGATCGTGATGGCAGCGTGAAGGTAGACGTAGAGCGAGCTGAGCAAGAGGGCGCCGCCGGTCCGGGAGATGATCTGCGGGAGGGCCTGGCGGTTCAGAAGGGCGCTCCAGAAGTCACGGTCCACCGGCCACGAGCCCGGGTCGAGCATGAACGCCGTGATCGCCCCGATGATCACGAGGCTCGCCCACGCCGAGAGACCGTAGATCCAGACCGTCGTGATGTGGATCCCGGCCGGCAGTCTCTCCCAGTAGTAGTAGAACACGAAGGCCGAGACGATCTCGACCAGGAAGCAGACGTACTCGGTCGCCCAGGCGAAGACGAACGTCCGGATCAGAATGCGCGTGGCCAGGGGGGACGCGAGCCCGATGGTCCACCAGATCCCCACTCCGGTGATGGCGCCCAGGACGACGGTCAGCAGCACGAAGAACCTGGCGTGCCGCTTCAGGTACGCCAGGTAGTCGGCGTTGCCGGTGCGGTGGGCATGGGTCGTCTCGACGGCGAGGAACAGCCCGCCGCCGACCGCGTAGTGCGCTATCAGCACGTGCACCACGGAGACGATGGCGATGACCATGGGGGCTGTCAGCTCGGGAACGTACCACCAGGGATTGTGCATGAGTCGGACCGGGAGGGAGCCCGGGCTCGGTGGCCCTTTCGCCCGCGGGCACCCGCGTGGCGTCGGGGACACGACCCGACTGATCATCGCAAGCGAGGTCCGCGATGTCAACGGCGGAGCGCTTTGAAGACCCGGCGCCTCGCCGGATCCGAGTCGCAAGACCCGGCGCCTCGCCGGGTCCGAGTCGCGCCCCCGAGCGCGACCTCCAATCCGGATCCCCTCCTCCTTCTATCTTCCGAGCGTAACCTCCAATCCTGATCCCCTCCACTTCCGTGATGCCTCTGCCGCCAGGCCGAGGCCTGATCACAGGCCCGACGCCGCAAAACAGGCGGGGGACCCTGGTGGACCTCGCCGCCTTGCCCCGGATCCGGCCGCGTGCTACCATCAGTTCATGCGGCCAGCCTTGCGCGTCCTGACGCTCGTTGTGCTCACCGTCCTCGCGGTCGGCAGCGGCTCGCTACCCCGTTGGTCCGTCTGCCAGCACGGGGACGGCGGTTCCTGCTCGGGGGATCTGCCCCGGGATTGCTGCAACGGTCAGCAGGGCGACGGCGTCCGCGACTGCGCGTCGTGCCACGACACGGTCGTGCCGGCCCGGCTCGCGCCCGTGGCGCGTCCCGCGCACGAGGCTCCCGCCTCGGCTCCCGGCGGGCACACGGCTGCGACCCGACCAGTCCTGTCGACCTGCTGCCCCGGCGTGGCCGCCCCACCTGGCGCGTTGCGCGCTCGGGGCGACCCGGATCTCGAGCCCCCCATGCGCTGTTAGGGCTGACCGCGCTCCCGTCCCCCATCGCTCGATCCAGCGGATCGGGTGGTGACCTTTCCCCTCGCGTCCCGGGCCCGATTCAAGGAGGTTTCTGTCATGCGCAAGCTATCCGTCCTCGTCTTCGTTCTCGTGGGGTCGCTCGTCGTGGGGTGTGACGGCGGCAACAGTCCCACGACTCCGGCCACCGCCACGATGAGTCCCGCGGCCGCGCCCCCCGCCGCCTCGAGCCCCCCGTCCGCCGCCACGGGGCCCGCTTCGGCCGGACACCCGACGGCGGCCAAGCCAGGCTCGTACGAGGACTGGTGCGTGGAGCACGATGTCCCGGAGTCCCAGTGCACCCGTTGTGACAAGTCGCTCGTGCCGGCGTTCAAGGCCACCAAGGACTGGTGCAAGGAGCACGATCTCCCGGAGTCGCATTGCCGGACGTGCAACCCCGGGCTCAGGCTGACGCGACCGCCGAAGGAGGGGCCGAAATGACGCCGATGGCGAGGGTGATGGCCGCGGCCGGCTTCCTTCTTCTGGCCGCTGCCGGCCAGCCGAGCACCGAACGCTCGGTCGCCACCGGCTCGATCTCGTCACCGCCCGCGTCGCCCGCGGATCTGGCGATGTGCCGCGAACACCACGTCCCGGAGGCGGTGTGCACGAAGTGCCATCCGAAGCTCGAGGCGATCTTCCGGATGAAGCGCGACTGGTGCGAGAAGCACGGCTTTCCCGAGTCGGTATGCCCGACCTGCCGTCCCGGAGGGGCCGCCAGGACGGCGGAGCTCCTGGCCGGCCTGACAGAGGACACGGCGCCGGCCCACGGTACGAAGGTGCGGCTCAGGAACGCCGACGTGGCTCGGCTGGCAGGCCTGCAGACTGCGCTCGCGATCTCGCGGACCGCGGCGCCCGAGGTCTCGGCCGTCGCGCGCATCGTCCCCGACGCGACCCGCGTCACGCACGTTCACGCGCGCGCCGCCGGTGTCTTGAAATCCCTTCTCGTCGACGTGGGTTCGAAGGTCCAGGCCGGCGCGCCGCTGGCTGTGATCCAGAGCGCCTCCGTCGGCTCCGACCGCTCTCGAAGCGAGGCGGCCCGCGCCCGGCTCGCCGTCGCGGAGGCCACCCACCGACGCGAACGGGAACTCGCGGCGCAGGGCATCTCTGCTCACAAGGACGTGCTGGCAGCCGGGCAGGAGCTGGCCGCTGCCCGGGCCGAGCTGGCTTCCGCCGCGTCGGCGCTCGCGGCCGTCTCCGGGGACGTCCAGCGCGACGGTTCCCACCATCTCACCTCGCCGATCCAGGGGATCGTCACCAGACGGCGTGTCATGATCGGCGAGGTCGTCGACACGTCCACGGCGCTGTTCGAGGTGATCGACACCTCCGCGGTCTGGGCCGAGCTGGACGTCCCGGAGTCCGATCTGGATCGCGTCCGGGAAGGGAACCCCGTGAAGATCGAGGTGGACATCCTGCCGGGTCGCACCTTCTCGGGCACGCTGACATACCTCGCGCCGGAGGTGGACGAGAAGACCCGCACCGTTCGCGGCCGGGTCGCGCTGGCCAACGCGGATCGCGTTCTCAGGGCGAACATGTTCGGGCAGGCCCGAGTCGAGACCGGGCCGGGCCGTCGCGTGGTGGTGGTGCCGAGCCACGCGCTCCAGCGAGCCCGCGACGTCCGCCTCGTCTTCGTCCGGCTGGCAGAGGACTCGTACGAGACCCGCCGGGTCGAGGTCGGATCCGATGATGGTCAGACCGTGGAGATCCTCGAGGGCGTCCGGGCCGGCGAGACCGTCGTCACCACAGGTAGCTTCCTTCTGAAGACGGAGACGCTCAAGGAGAGCATCGGGGCGGGCTGTTGCGAGGTGGAAGCACCCAGGAAGAAGTAGGGCTGCAGCGCCATGCTCAACCGGATCGTCGAGCTCTCTCTCAAGCACCGCCCGGTGGTCGTGCTCCTCTGGATCGGAGTGGCGATTGCCGGGGCCATCTCCTGGGCGCGTCTGCCGCTGGACGCTTTTCCGGACACGACGCCGATCCAGGTGCAGGTCAACACGATCGCACCGGCGCTGTCGCCGCTCGAGATCGAACGACAGATCACGTTTCCGGTGGAGCAGGCGATCTCCGGATTGCCGGGTCTCGAGGAGGTCCGCTCGAGCTCCCGGTTCGGCCTGTCGCAGGTCACGGTGCTTTTCGGCGACGGGACCGACCTGTACCTCGCGCGCCAGGTGGTCTCCGAACGCCTGCAGACCGTGGAGCTCCCACCCGGACTGCAACGGCCCCAGCTCGGGCCGGTCGCGACCGGGCTCGGCGAGGTGTTTCATTACACGGTGAGCGGAGAGGGCAAGTCGCTCTCGGAGCTCCGCACGGTCCAC
>JACQZM010000633.1 GCA_016213885.1 Candidatus Rifleibacteriota bacterium
CTACTTGTTCCGGCCGCACCCGGAGAACTACCCACGCGCAGTGCATGCACCCGACCTGATCCCACCCTAGGCATTCCGCGCCGGCATCCGTATAATGGCGGGCTCGACCAACCTGGCTGGAGGCAACTTCATGGGAATCTCGCGGTGGTTTCTGGTCCTGGCAGCAGCTCTCACGTTCTCGGTCCCGGTCCTGGCGATGGATACGGTCGTCTGGTCCGTGGATACGTCCCGGCTGACATGGGCCGAACTGGAAGCCCTCAAGCAGCGGCCGGGTATCACCGACTGGGCCGAACTGGGTGACCGACTTCTGATCGTCGGCGACGCCAGCGTTCCCGAGCAACTGCGACAGGCCCTCCTCAGGTTCGAGCAGGTCGAGAAGCTCGCGAACCTCGGCGGCGTTTCGCTGGTCCTGTCGAAGTACTCGGGCGCCCAGCAACTGCTGGCCGAGCGCGGACGCACGGTGGTACACGAGGGGCCGTTCTTTCTGATCAAACCCGAACCCACGGCCATGAATCGCCTCCGGAAAGAGGAGGACCACTTCTTTCGAATCGTGCCTCTGGCCTCTCACGCGGTCGTCTTCCGCAGCGCCGCTCACCTGGCGCCGGTCGCCGCGGCAGACCCCCAACTGGCCACGATCGTGGACAAGCTCGACCGCTCCAGCTTCGAGACCATGCTGAAGAAGCTCATCGGCTTCTTGACCCGCTACTCCTACCCGGCGGGCATCTTGCAGGCAGCGGACTGGGCCCTGGCCCAGTTCAAGTCCTTCGGGCTCACGGCCCGCATCGACCCGTACTCGAGCCGAGGAAAGCAGCTTCCCAACGTCGTCGCCGAGTTGAAGGGCTCCAGCCGGCCCGACGAGATCTTCGTGGTCGGGGCACACCTCGACAGCATCGGCTACGACAGCGCGACCCTGGCTCCGGGCGCCGACGATAACGGGAGCGGCTCGGCCGCAGTCCTCGAGATGGCCCGCGTGCTCGCCGGTCGCGCACCGGCGGCGACCATCCGGTTCGTCCTGTGGAGCGGCGAGGAGCAAGGCCTGTACGGCAGCTCGGCCTTCGTGAAGAAGCTGGAGAAGGACGGCGAGCTATCGAAGGTCAAGGCCGTGATCAACCTCGACATGGTCGCGTTCGACCCGTCGGCCCCGCTGGAAGTGATGCTCGAAGGTCAGCAGATCTCCCATCCCCTCTCGGATCGCCTCCAGGCGCACGCAGCGGCCTTCGCCCCGAACCTCCAGGTCAACCGCACCGACAACGCCTGGGGTAGCGATCACATGCCCTTCCTGGACCGCGACGTGCCGGCGACTCTCACGATCGAGTTCGAGTACGACAACAACGGGAACGAGCATTCACCGCGGGATGTCTTCGACATCTGCAATCTCGACCTGGCGATGGCCATCCTGCGAATGGACACGGGCGCCCTGGCCGAGCTGGCGGGAATCGAGCCCTGAGCCGATCGAGGCTCCGGTGTGCCTCGGGCCTCGCCCGCCCACTCACTTTGGGCGAGAGTCGACGATTCGCTTCTCTTTCAGCTCGGTCTCCATCCCGAGCCGGCCGAGGACCTCTTCGAGCGAACAGAAGTGGAGCTCATTGGCGCTGACCTCGATCTCGCGGACGATGGCCTCGCGCAGCTTCTGCTCGAACGAGGCCTGGTCGACGCCGTTTCTGAGGGCCAGGTGGACGACCAGGACGTCCATCTCCAGCGGATCATCGTCCTTCTTGCGGATCTCGACTTGCCACTCCTCGATCTCCCGGAGATCGGAGAGCAGGAACGCCAGGTTGTTCAGGTTGACGAGCGTCCCCTTGATCTTGGAGAACTGCATCGTCTTGACGTTCGAGACGCGCGTGATGTCGCTCGAGATCCGAGGTAGCGTGCGGCCGCAGTGGGGGCACGGCTCCCAGGTCATGCCACCGCGACTGAAGTCGCCCGTGCGGTACCGGAAGACGACGCTGCCACGTCCGTCGATCGAGGAGTAGACGATCTCGCCGCCCTCGCCTTCGGCGACTGGCTCGCCCGTTTCGGGGTTCACGATCTCGAAGATCTCGAGGTCCGGATAGACGTGGTAGCCGCTGTAGACGCCGAGCTTCGTGGGGCATTCACCCCAGGCCATCTTCGCCTCGGTGAAGCCGTAGGTGCCGAAGATGTTCGGGTCCTTGGCCCCCATGGACGTGAGCAGCTCGTGCATACGTTCGCGCAGACCGGGCGGGACTTTCTCGGCCCCGAGGGCGACGAGTCGTACGGAGCTCATGTCGGCCCCTTGCGCCTGGGCCGTGCGCAGCAGGTGATACATGTAGCCGGGGATGCCGGCGATCAGATACGGCTTGAGCCGCTCGATGAAGCCGATATTGCCCGAGGTGCCCATCACCTTCCCGCCGCCGGTCGAGACGGCCAGAACGCCCGCGGCCATCGCGCCGAAGCAGACCGCCCAGAAGGCGAGGTGGGGTGCGTACGGGAAGAGGCTGACGCACCTGGAACCGGGCTTGACGCCGTAGATGTTCAACAGACGGCTGCCGCCGACCCGGAGGTTGTCGATGTCCTGGTGGGTATAGAGGAAGGACACCGGCTGGTAGGTGCGCCCCGTCGTCGCAGTCAGGAAGATCGGCCGGTATTCCCAGCCCAGCTTCTCCTCGACGTACTCGGGCCCGTGGCGGATCTTGTCCCAGAGCAACGAGAGCTTGCGGCCCATGCCCCAGTACTTGCGGATGAGCGCCTCGTCGGGTCTGAGGACGAAATCGAGCGACTTCTGGGGATTGGCGTCCGTGGCGATCAGATCGGTTTTGCTGGAGAACGGAACGCGGCGCAGGTCGGAGACGGTGCGGATGCTCAGCGGGTCGATCTTGTGCTCGGTGAAGAGCTTCCGATAGAACGTGCTGAACGGATAGAGCTGGTTGTTGACGAACTCGTGAAGACGGAAGTCCGCAAGGCGCTGGAGCTCCGGCTTCGGCGCATACTGCATCTGCTTCCAGGCAAGCATCACGATGGCGATCCTCTCCGATTGCAGGATGCGCTCCACGGTGCAAACCGGGAGCGCGGTCGCGCTGAAATGTATCCCGGTAGACGGTACATGTCAACCGGCCGGGCCTGCGGGGGGTGCGTGTCCCGTGGGTGGCCCCCCCCCTTGCAGGAGAAACACAGAGACGCAGAGAC
>JACQZM010000197.1 GCA_016213885.1 Candidatus Rifleibacteriota bacterium
ACGATCAAACCAGGATACCCAGGCGCGTCAGAGCTTCCGCTCGGATGCAAATTGCGCCACGTACCCAATTTTCTCCATGACGCAAGGCCACTCCGTTCATGATCTGGAGCCACATGACGCAATTCATGCGTCGGCTCTCAAGATCTGTTCCGAGGATGTCTACCAGCGCTCGGTGGGTATCGCGTCTCGGTTCTGGATCGCCATCGGCAGCGAGGGGGTCCTCCTGTGGACCCCGTGACCGTCGCCGAGGTCGAGTCGGAGATGCGGGCCTCCGCCGAACGAGCCTTACCGATATGCCATGCCAGCCACCATCAGGCAAAAGCCGGGCCAGCGTCAGGTCGTCGAGAAGCTCGAATTGATCGATTTCATCCACCGGATCAACAACCGGCAGCGCATCCTCCGCAACGTGGCCTGACCAAGGGGAATGCCAGACAAACGGATGTGATTCGCGGTGCGAGCCTATTGACACGGACACAGGTAGGTATCGGGTCCTGGGCTCCTCCATCATCGGGTTCGACACGGACGATCTCGCGACCTTCCGGGAGCAGTTCGATTTCTTCCAGAGCCACGGGATCCACCTGATCCAGGCGTGGCCGCTGCAGGCGCTGGACGCATCCGACCTGAAGGCCCGGGCGATCGCGGAGGGCCGCTACATCGATCTCGAGGACAGGCAGGCCAACCCGGGAGACACCGTGACCATGCTGGCTACGCAGACCTTCAGGCCGAAGAAGATGTCCGTGTCTTGGCTGGGACGATGCGCCGTGTTGAGCATCGGTCGGATGCATGACGGTCGGCCTTCTCGGGTCGAATTCACTGCTCAGCTCGTAGTAGAGGTCGAAGCTGCCCCACTCCGGATGCTCGTAGCAGATGGGGACCCTCACGGTGCGGCGCAGCTTGTCCCTGGGCGGGCAGGTGGGGTTCAGCTCCTGAAGATCGACCCAGGCTCCGGGATCCTCCGGACTTGGATTGACCGCCTTGCAGGAGACCACCCTGACGCATTCCCTGCCGCTCCTCTTCACGGGCTCGAGGACAGCGCCCTTCAGCCCGATGTGCAGGTCACCGGGGAGAGGGCGATGGGCGTAGTCTTCGAAGAGGATCTTGCGAGTCTTCTCGATCTGACGGATCACGGAGTCGTCATCCACCAGGTACGACCGGCGATCCGGGACACCGGCTCGCCCCTGGTCTTCGCCCATCAGGACCAGCGAGAGGTCGTTGAAACCCGAGGGTCTTTCGTTCCTGAGCAATCCGGTGACGGTGGCTTTCAGCACACCCGCGGCGACAACCACACCGCCGGCCGGCCAGGGAGCCAGGAGCCTCCCGCTGGCCCGGCCCCGCCGTGCTGGTAGCCGCCAGCGCCAGAGCGGCGGCCCCGGTCACTCGCCCGTGAACCGGGGACGACGCTTCTCCAGGAACGCGGCCGGCCCCTCCCGGTAGTCGGCGGAGTCGTAGACCTTCCGCCTGAGCCCCTGAATCCGCTCGAACGTCTCCGGGGAGAGCGGGTGCGCCTTGCCGAGCATCCTGATCTGCTCCTTGATCACGGAGATGGAAAGCGGCGAGTTCTGGGCGATCTGCCGGGCCATGGTGTACGTGTACTCCTCGATCTGATCGGCCGGCACGATGTGGTTCACGATCCCCACGTCACTGGCCCGTTCGGCCGAGATCGGCTGGGCCGTGAAGAACATCTCCTTGATGACCGACATCCCGGCCAGCGACATGAAGTGCAAGACTCCGGTGGGGTTGTAGGGCACGCCGATCTTGGCCGGCGTGATGGCGAAGGTGACGTCCGGAGTCCCGATCAGGATGTCGCAGGTGAACGCCAGCTCGCAGGCTCCGCCCCAGACCGTCCCCTCCAGCAGGGCGATCACCGGGGCGCCGAGTCGCTCGATCGTCCGGATCGCGAGCTCCAGCGGGTCGTCGTATCCCAGGGGATCGCGACCCGGCATGGGCCGCTCCGAGATGTCGTGCCCCGCGGACCAGACCTTGCTGCCCTTCTCGGCCCTGATGATCACGACCCGGGCCTTCCTGTTCTCGAGGTCGTGGAGCGAGGCGACCACCTCCTTCAGCAGCTCCCGGTTCAAGGCGTTCCGCTTCTGGCTGTGGGTCAGCGTGATCGTCCCTATCTGATCGGAGAACTCGGTCCTGGTGTAGGCCACGTGGCCACGCTCCTTGGTCGTCACGAGCTTCGGGTCCGCGAGCGGGGCCCGGGCGGCCGCTCGCCGGATCGGGTGGTCGTTGCTCTCAGTCGTCCGCCGCGGAGGCGTCCTTGATCACGAACCGGGCAGAAAGGGTGGCGACACGCCGGGCCAGGCCGGCCGCCTCCACCGAACGGAGCACCTGGTCGAACTCCTTGTACGCCACCGGCGCCTCGTCCCTCGGGTAGAACCGGCAGTTCGTCAGGATGTCGGAGTCCACGAACTGCCTGTCCACGGTCTCCTGGTCGAGCGTCCGCTGCGCCGCCTTCCGCCCCATGGCACGGCCGGCGCCGTGGTTGACGGAGAAGCAGCTCTTCACCGCATCCTGCTCGGCCACCATCACGACCGAACCGGCCACGGGGTTGCCGGGGAGCAGTATCGGGTGCCCGGTGGCGGCGAACCGGGTCCCCTTCAGCCCCGGGTGGTGCGCCGGGAACGCCCGGGTGGCCCCCTTGCGGTGCACCCAGACCATCTTGTTGTCGACCACTTCGCGCCGGGCGATGTTGTGGCTGATGAAGTAGACGAGCTCCCCCCTGGTCCCCGGAATCACCTCCTGGAACGCCTCGAGGACGAGGGCGTTGATCAGCAGGTGGTTGACCGTGGCGAAGTTGCCCCCCAGGGCCATGTCGTCCAGGTAGTCGTCCGCCTCGGGCGTGCCCAGCGGTGCGTACACGAGCTCCCGGTCGGCCCCGGGCAGCGGGATGCTCCACCGGGCGAAGTGCTCCTGGAGCCTCTTGAACTGGCCGTGGGCGAGCTGGTAGCCGAACCCTCTGGAACCGCAATGCGAGAGGAACGCCACCCGCCCGTCGAGCAGACCGAACGCCGATGCCGCGGACCGGGCCGCCTCGTGGTCGGCCACCTGGACCACCTCGCACTCGCCGAAGTGGTTGCCCCCGCCGTACGACCCCAGCTGCCCCACCTTGTCGTCGAACCGGCCGAATCGTCCGCTCGCCAGAAGGCTGTCGAGGCGCAGAGCCAGGGCGTCGGCGGTTCCGTCGTGGCCGACGTGAAAGGCGTCCTCGCACCGGGACGCCCACTCGCTCTCGAGGCCCAGCGCCTCGCACACCTCCGGCGAAGCGCCGTGGATGGCGGCGAGCCTTCCCAGGTCGTGGTCGACCCGGCGGCTCTTCTTCACCGACCGCTGCCCCTTGCCGGCGCCGGTGGGCGTGCGCTCGCAGATCGCCTGGATGAGCGCCCGCCGGGTCTCCTTCCGGGCCACCGCCTCGACGGGCAGGTCGAGCTGGAGGAGACTCATGCTGCACTTGATGTCCACCCCCACCGGCCCCGGATAGATGTGGGTGGGCGAGACGAGGACGCAGCCGATCGGAGCTCCGTAGCCGGCGTGGGCGTCGGGGTTCAAGACCAGGTCGGTGACGCCCGGCGCCTGCCGGGAGTTCAGCGCCTGTCTGAGGCACGTCGCATCGAACCCGTTGCGGATCGCCTCGGTGGCGATGACCGTGATCGGCTTCCCCTTTCCGTCGGGTGCCGGCAGGATCGCCGTGGCCTCCCCGGTCGGAATCAGCGCTGGTGAATTGGTCCCGCTGGTCTCGTCCATGCCCTTGGTGCACTCCTCGCGTCCGCCGTCCCCGTCCCGCTCGAGGGTCTGGAAGGGACACTGTAGAGGCCTTGGCGGCAAAGTTCAAGGGGAAGACCCGCCGCCTCGCCGGGTCCGAGTCGCAAGACCCGGCGCCTCGCCGGGTCCGAGTCGCGCCCCCGAGCGCGACCTCAATCCGGATCCCCTCCTCTTCCCTTCCTCCAAGCGCGAGCTCAATCCGGATCCCCTCCTCTTTCTCCGTCCCGAGCGCGCTTTCAAATGAATCCCCTCCCCTTCCTCGGTGACTCTGCAGCCAGGCCGAGGCCTGATCACCGGCCCGACTCCGCGAAACAGGCGCTGGATCCTGGCCCCCGGTCCGGGTGGAAAACCGCGTGGTTGTGTACTACCCTGACCGAGGTGCCAGTACCGGCATCGACGATCGCCCACCGGACATGCCCACCCCCCACGACATCTGGAAACCCTCACCGGACGACCGGCCCGGCCCGGCGTGGCAGCACCTCTGCGCCGCCCTGCTCTTCGGCGTCGTGGGCACCGTGATCGGCTCGCTGGGCCTGGCCACCTTCACCATCGGTCCGTCCATCAGCGCCTTCTCGCCGGCCTCGACGCTCCAGATCATCGGCGGCATGTGGTTCGGGCTCTGGGGCGTTGCGTCGGGGCTGGTCATCGGGATCGGGAGCGACCTCTTGTCGAACGGGGCCGGCGGACCCGGATCGGCGATGGCCCACGTGCCCTCCCACCTGGCGCTCTCGGTGCTGACGGCCTGGGTGTTCCGTCGTCGGCGCCTGGACCCGTCGCTTCCGACGGCCCGGGAACGCTACACGTTCATCGCGGTGGGGGGGCTCCTGTCCAGCGTGCTGGCCGCCCTGCTGACCCAGCTCGCCCTGCTCACGACGCACAACCTCACGGACCTCTGGCAGACCGCTCCGATCCTCCTCCTCTGGACCGTCTCCAGCGCCGGCTGCGCGGTGCTGTTCGGGGTGCCGCTCCTGACCTTCTTCTCGCCGCTCATCACCGGCTCGCCGCTGTTCTGCAAGAGCTGGCTGGGAACCAGCCGTCCGTTCCGGCTCTCGGACCTGTCCGGCAGCAACCTGACGCTGGCGGGCCAGCTGCTCGTGGCGATCGGAGCGGCCGGTCTGGTGCCGATCATGGTCCTCTCCGTGACCGGGGTCTTCTTCCACGGATCGATCGGCCACCCGTTCCGGACGCTGCTGCCGCTCATGCTGAACCTGAGCTTCTTCCTGTCGCTGGTCGTCACCGGGGCCGCGGTGCTGTCGGTCAGGAGGCGGGTCGCGGAGCTGACCGATGGGGCCCGGCGGGTCGGGGCAGGTGACCTGGCCCACGTCGTTCCGGAGGGCCAGGACGAGCTCTCCAGGCTCGTCCAGACGTTCAACGCCATGGCGATGGACCTCCTGGGCTCCCGGGCGAGGCTCCACCGTCTGATGGTCCAGCAAGAGCACCAGGTGAAGGAGCTGGAGATCGCCGGGCGACTGCTCGAGGAGTACCTCCCCTGCCCGACGCCCACGGTTCCGAACTTCGAGTTCGCCGCCAGGGTCCTGCTGCCGCACCGCGTGGGCGGCGACTTCTACGACTTCATTCCGCTGCCCGGCGGACAGCTGGGGATCGTCGTGGGGGACGTCTGCGGCAAGGGGGTTCCGGCGGCGCTTTTCATGGGGCTTTCGAAGAGCCTGATCCGGGTGTACTCCACCCAGCGGTTCAGCGAGCCCGAGCCGCTCCTGGCGCTCAACCGGTTCCTCACGGACAGCAACCCGGCCTCCATGTTCCTGACGGCGTTCCACGGGCTGCTCGATCCGTTCACCCGCACGCTCACCTACGTCAACGCCGGCCACCCGCCGCCGCTTCTGGTCCGGGGGAACGGCGGACCGGTCGAACCTCTGGAGGGAACCGGGATCGTCATCGGCATCCAGGCCGACCCGGAGCTCTCCCGGGCGGTGGTGCGCCTGGAGGTGGGCGACGTGCTGGTGATCTACAGCGACGGGGTCACGGAGTCGACCAACACGAAGCGAGAGCTGTTCGGTGAACAGCGCCTGTCCGAGCTGGTCACCAGGCACGCCTCGGAGAGCGCGCCGAGGCTGGTGGCGATCGTCGCCGAAGAGGTCAGCGCCTTCGCGGTGGGGCAGCCCGAGGAGGACGACCTGACCGTCGTGGTCGTTCGGTGCACCGGCGCGGAGCCCCCGGTCGCGTCGGACCGGGACAGCCGCTTGCATCTGGTCGCCACCCGTGAGAACCTTGGTCAGGTCAGACAGTTCGTCCGGGAGTCGGCCACCGCTCTGGGAGCGGCCGAGGACGACGTGGCCGACCTGGTGCTGGCCGTGGACGAGGCGGCGACGAACGTGGTGGTCCACGGCTATCAGGGGGCCGGCGAGATCGACGTGGTGATCGCTCGAGAGGGAGACAGGCTCGTGGCGCGACTGACCGACAGCGCCTCGATCTTCGATCCCACGGCCGTTCCGGTGGACGACCCGGAGCGAGCGACCCGGGAGCTCCGGGGCGGAGGGCGCGGCATCCTGCTGATGCAGAAGACCCTCGACGAGCTCGTCCACCGCCCGGGACCCGGCGGGGGCAACGAGCTGACCCTGGTGAAGCGGCTGTCGTCCCCGGCACCTCATTAGAGAATCCCTGGTGGCCCGGCCCCGACCGATCCGGGACGGCCGGGCCTCGAGGGTCGACCGCGAGGAGCCTGTCGGGTCTTTCGGTCCGGCAGGTTCGAGGGGAGCGCAACGATGAACGTCTCGATCAGCACGGACACCCCCGAACGCTGCACGGTCCGCGTCCAGGGCGAGGTCGATGCGTACACGGCAGTGGACCTCGAGAAGGCGCTGGCCGGGCCGCTGGAGTCGAAGGCGACGCGGTTCGTGGTCGATCTGTCCCGGGTCACCTACCTGTCCAGCGCCGGGCTCAGGGTGCTGCTCCATGTCCACCAGGTCCTGGAGAAGCGGGGCGGACAGGCCCGCCTGTTCGGTCTCGTTCCCCCGGTCAGGAAGGTCTTCGAGATGGCCGGCTTCGACCGGGTGCTGAGGATCGTGGGTTCCTCCGAGGAAGCCGCGGGCGACTGATCGGTGCGACGCACGGAAGGCCTGGTATGGGAAGCTTCGACGAACGCCGGGTGATCCGCACCACCCTGACCCTGCCCATGGACGGTCGGTTCCTCAAGGTCGGTCGCTCCTGGGTCAGAAGGGTCGCCCGGCTGGCCAAGCTGGGGCTCGAGCAGACCGAGGCGCTGGTGCTCGCCGCCGACGAGGCCGCTGCCAACATCCTGCAGCACGCTTTCGAGCCGGGCGAGGAGGGCCAGATCAGCCTTTCCATGGAGATCGGACCGGTGGCGGTGACGCTCGTGCTGAAGGACCAGGGGCTCCCGTTCGACTCGGCGATCCAGCCCAGCTACCACGGGCCCGAGGACGGTCAGGTCAGCCGGCGCGGCCTGGGTCTGCACCTGATCCGGAGCTCCGTGGATCGGGTGCAGTGGTACAACCACGGCAAGGAGGGCAAGGAGCTCCGCCTCACCATGCTGCGTCCCACCCGGTCCATCGCGGACCAGCTGCCCTTGGAGGAGCTGACCCCGTACGTGGAGTCCCAGAGCCGGGCGCCGGACCAGTCGTATCAGGTCCGGCTGTTCGGCACGGGCCGGACCAGCCAGCTCCGCCAGGAGGCGATCCAGGTCGCCCGCTGCGCCTACCGCACCTACGGCTACACCTACGCCCACGAATCGCTGTACTACCCGTATCGCATCATCGAGCTGAACCGGAACGGCGAGCTGATCTCGGCGGTGGCCCTGACCGAGGGCGACACGCCGGAGGTGGTGGGCCACGCGGCCATCGAGCGACCCGACCAGGGTCGGGTGGCGGAGATCGGGCAGGCGCTCGTGGTGCCGGCCCACAGGAGCCGGGGGATCCTGGAGAGGCTGGTGGGGTTCCTCGAGGGGGTGGCCCGGGAGCGCCAGATGCTGGGGCTGTGGGCCACGGCGGTCACGGTCCACTCCTACAGCCAGCGGGTGACGGAGAAGCTGGGCTACCGCGCGAGCGGCGTCGCCCTGGGCCTGATCCCCGCTTCGGTGACGTTCAAGCGGTTCGAGGACCAGGCTCCGCCCCACCGCGAGAACGCCGTGATCTACTTCAAGTACCTCGAGCCTCCCCCGTCCGCCGTGGTCCACGCCCCGCGCCATCACCTCCCGATCCTCGAGGAGATCTACGCCCACCTGGGCGTGTCGGTGGATTTCCGACAGCCTCTCGACTGCCTGGGGCCCGGCCGGGTCACCGCCACGGAGATCGGGCCGCTGCGGTGCGGCCTCATCCGGGTGTTCCAGGTGGGCAGCGACACGGCCGCGGAGATCCGGCGCGCTCTGGCCGACCTCCGGGAGATCGCCCGGACCCAGGTCGTCATGCTGGACCTGCCGCTGAGCGACCCCGGCACTCCGTGGGCCTGCCAGGAGGCGGAGCAGGTGGGCTTCTTCTTCTGCGGGCTGGGCCCGCACTTCTCGCCGGAGGGCGACGTGTTGAGGCTCCAGTACCTGGACAGCGGCCTCGGCATCGGGGACCCGCAGGTACCCAGTCCGTTCGCCAGGAGACTCCTCGAGTACGTGCTGGCCCAGCGGCAGCGGGTCGCCGGCGCTCGCGACGCCCGTGGGTGACGCACCGCGTCACCGCCTGCGAGCTCGAGCGATGCGCTGGACCGAAGCGCTTTGGCGGGACGCGCGTCATCTCGACGGGAATGACCACCGTTGGCTCTCTTGTCGCGCCTGGTGAACGATCTCGTCGGAGATGGGCCCGCGGATCCTCGATGAACGCCCATCACCTCGGTTCTGTGGCCGCGGGAAGTCATCGTGCCGTGCCTTGTCTTGCCATCGGAGTGATCGGCGGCACTTGTGTGCTGTTCCTTCGGCTCGAGGGTCACGAGGCCTCTCACCGAGGCTCGGACAGCTCCACCGTCGCCCGGCCCGACTGCGCATGGTCTGAAGGCGCCCCGGCTGGATGTGGCCTCTGGCCTCACCGATCTGCCTTCTGCCGTCGAGATCGGGCCACGGTGGCACGCAGCTCGCCCGTCGAGAGGCGCCTGGGCTTGGCACGTCTCGTGCCTTCGTACTGGACGCCCCAACGACGATCCACGCGAGGAGGCGATCGATCATGACTCTCAGATCACCGTACGTCACGACCCTGCTGGTCGTTCTCTCGATCTCCGCGGCGTTCGCGGAGATGGACCAGGGTATGCTCCAGTACTACCGCAAGCAGATCGGCCAGCGGCACAGTCAGCTCTGGGGCGTCTGGGAGAAGCTCCGCCCCCTCAGCCAGGCCATCCAGAAGTCGGGCGGCGTGAGCGGATCCGAGAAGGAGCGCGTCGCCAGTCTGGTGGCCGATCTGAAGTCGAAGATCACCGCCCTCGATCGTTTGCGGAACGCCACCGGCCTGCCCGAGGACTTCCAGCAGACCTTGCTGCAGTGGGGCGAGGCGTGCAAGGCGGTCTCGACGCAGGTGGATGCGGTGGAGCAGAAGTACGGCAAGCAGAGCGATGTCGACTCCGCGATCCAGCGGATCGATCGGCTGAAGGAACGGCTGGACCGGGCCGTGTCGCGACACGATACCGTCCAGAGCTGGTACGACGGTCTCCCGGGAGGGTCGGACGGCTCCCCGGAGAACTGGCGGAGAACCAGCGCCAAAGCGCTGGGCTACGAGCGGCTCGCAAGCCTGTTCGTCAACGCCAAGGCGGCCCACTACACCCTCCGGGTCGGGCGGATGTACGGGCGGATCTGGGGCGGCGTCCAGGATCCGGCGAACCTGCCCGAGACCCAGCGCCTGCTCGAGACGTGCTCGACCAACCTCGACGCCGCGGAACCGATCCTGGCCGGCCTCGAGAAGCTGCAGAGCGAAAAGGAGCCCACCTTCGCCGAGCCCGGACCGACCCCGGTGAGCTCTCCCGGCGCGCCGTCCCCGTCGCCCGTGGCCCCGCCGCCGGCGACGCCGTCGCCCTCGCCGTCGCCGTCACCGTCGCCGTCACCGTCCAGTCGCCCCGCCGCCTCGCCCCCGACCGCCGCGGCAGTCCCCCCTGCCCTGCTGGGAGTGGGCGGGGAAGGGACGCCCGGCGCGACCGGAGTCAAGCCCGCTCCCTCGCCGTCACCCTCGCCCGCTCCATCACCGTCGCCCGTTCCCACGCCGCGTCCGGTCACGGTCACCCGACCCACCGAGCCGGCCGACGCCCGCGGCGACCTCCTCGCGCAGATGGACTCCTGCTGGCGCTGTCACAACTGCGGCCGGAAGGTCAGGATGTTCGCCCGGCGATGCTCCTCCTGCAAGCACGGGCTCGTGCTCAAGACGCACAAGTGGTGCACCAAGTGCTGGAGGCAGGTGCCCAAGCACGACAGGTCCTGCTGGCACTGCGGCCAGTGGTTGCCCCGGCGCATCAAGGTCATGGATTGGTCCGACTACCTCGACCGATACCAGTCCACCAAGCAGACGCCCCGCTCGCTCACCGGCGATCTCTGAGGACCGCCAGGACAGTCAGGGCCGTCGCTGCGATGAACCGTACCGAGATCACGGTGGTTCCAGGGAGTCCATCATCGTTCAAGGGAGGCGCGAAGATCATGAGAATCCACAGGTATCTTGTCGGTGTCGTCACGGTGTTCGCGGGTGCGGTCGGGGCCGCTGCGGCGGGGCAGGAGTCCGCGGTGTCGCTCCAGTTCAAGCCGACCGCGGCGGTGCTCTCGTACCGGCAGATCTCGACGGAGGAGACCGAGCTCACCTCGGCCACGCGGGCGCCAGTCGAGAAATCCATCTACGAGGCCCGACGGGAGCTCACCCAGACCGTTACCGCGGAAGACGACGAGCTGGAGGTCACCGTCCAGCAGGTCAAGGTCATCGCGACGCACAAGGGCAGGAGATTGCGCAAGGAAACGCCGTCGGACCCGTTGACCTTCACGGTCCTGCGGACCGGGGAGGTGGTCGACGGCGACGGGACCCTGGGGATCGTCCTGCCCTCCCAACCGGTGACACCCGGCTCGACCTGGAGCGCCACCATCGAGCCGACCCCCGAGTTTCCTCTGGCTCTGACCGCTCACTACGTCTTCAAGCAGTTCCAGCAGGTGGGCTCCAGACGCTGCGCCCTGATCGAGACCAGTGCTCACGGCGACGTGAGCAAGACGATCGAGAAGCCGGGCTGGTTCCACACCTCCTTCGGGACAGTGCTCTTCGACCCGACGGCCGGGGTCATCGTGAAGGCCACGACCTGCGTGAGCCGGGCGATCGCCTACCCCTGCCTGCACCCATCGAACCTGTCGTCGGTGGTCTCCTCGACGGACACGACCCTGACGCTCTGCCCCTGACCCGGAAGCCGCTCGACAGGTCCACCGGGCCGGGGTAGACTGCGCTCGGCCGGGGCCGGGGTCGTCCCGCGGCGGCGGTGGCGCCGCGATCGTCGGGCCGGACGGCCTCTCCGGGTCGTCCGGAGTCCCATCCTGGCGAGGAGAGGTCCATTGAAGAGATCGACCGGCATCGGGATCGCGGACGTGCAGGCCGTCTACGGCGGTCCAGAGGGCAGACTCTGGGAGCTCGTGATGGGACAGCAGGTGCACATCGGCGGGTTCAGAGCTTCGATGGAGCTCGCCGACCGGGCGGCGATCCGACCGGGGGCGACCGGGGTCGATCTGTGCTGCTGCACCGGTGCGGGCATGCGCTTCCTGGTCCGGTTCCGGAGCGTCGCCCACATGCAGGGCGTCGACTGCACTCCCGCGGTGATCGAGGTCGGCATCGGACGGTGCGCGGCGGAGGGGCTGGGGGACAAGATCTCGTTCACGCAGGCCGACGCGAGGGAGACCGGGCTCGCCGCCGCCAGTTTCGACTTCGTCTGGGGCGAGGACGCCTGGTGCTACGTCGACGAGAAGGACCGGCTGATCGCCGAGGTGGTCCGGCTCGTGAAGCCGGGCGGAGTCGTTGCTTTCACCGACTGGATCGAGGGTCCGTCCGGTCTCACTGAAGACGAGGCCGGGAGGTTCCTCCGGTTCATGAAGTTCCCGAGCATCGAGACGCTGAGCGGTTACTCCCGGCTGCTCTCGGACCGGGGTTGCGAGGTGGAGCTCGCCCAGGACACGGGCCAGTTCGCCCGTCACGTCGATCTCTACATCGACATGCTCGACCTGCAGCTCACGTCCGACGCCCTGCGCCTCGTCGGATTCGACGCCGTGGTGATGGAGCGGCTCGCGGGCGAGATGACCTTCATGCAACGGCTGGCTCATGACGGCAAGATCGCGCAGGGCCGGTTCGTGGCTCGCCGGCGGGCGTGACGGTCTTCGTCGGGAGGAGCGCTCGTGGTGGCCGCGGAGTCGAAACCGGGCGGATCGCGCGGCAGGCCGGCCCCCGTGACGCGTGGCTTGACGCTCGCTCACTGCAGTCCCTTCGTGCCCCCCGAGTGGGTCGTGGCCCATGGATTCCGCCCGGTCTGGCTGCGGCCCTCGCGTCCCGCCGCCTGGTCGCGGCGGGCGGTTTGCCCGTTCGCGGCATCCGTGCTCGACGCCGTCGTCTCCGGTTCTCCGGCAGATCTGGTCGTGCTGACGACCGCCTGCGACCAGATGCGTCATGCGGCGGACGTCCTGGAGCAGCGTCGGGCGCCGGTCTTCCTCCTGAACCTGCCGTCGACGCGGCAGACCCCGACCGCTCGCGCCATCTACGGCGAGGAGCTCATGCGGCTCGGCCGGTTGCTGGTCCGGCTCGGGGGCCGGTCGCCGGGGCCCGGGGAGCTCGCCCAGGAGATGGCCAGGTTCGACGAGGCCCGGGCGAGTCTGCTGGCGGCCCGCGGCGACCTGCCTGCGGCGGTGTTCGCCAGGGCGTCGATCGACGTCCGGACCGATGCCGGTACGCGGGTGCCGCCCCGGCCGGATCCCCGGGTGGACGCCGCTGGCCCCAGGGGCCGAGTCACGGCGCTCGCCCTGGCCGGGGGCCCGGTCCTGGACGAGGACCTGGGTCTCTTGGAATGGGTGGAGAGCGCGGGCGGCCGGTTCGTCCTGGACGCGAGCGAATGGGGCGAGGGAACGCTGCCACGGCCGTTCGATCGTGAACGGTCGGATGGCTGGCCGCTGGTCGAGCTCGTCGACGCGTATCTGGGGTCGATCCCCGACGTGTTCTCCCGGCCGAACGATGCGTTCCACGAGTACTTCCGGCGCGAGATCCGGGCTCGGGACGTGCGGGGGGTGGTCGTGCTGCGCCGCCTCTGGTGCGACCTCTGGCACGCCGAGATCGACCGCCTCCGGTCGGCCGAGGTCCCCGTGCTCGATCTCGTGGTGGACCCGATCGAAGACCGGCTGTCGGGCGCGACGCTGGGCCGGCTCGAGGCTCTTCTGGAGAGTCTCGGGTGAGCCAGGTGATCGCGAGAATCACGCTGGACGAGTGGGATCGCCGGTACGAGCAGCTTCACGCCGGGGGCCTCAGGGAACCGAGCTACGGGGGGCCGCTGGGAAGGCACGCCGTGGCAGGGGACCGCCGCCTGACGAAGCTGACGTTCGATCGGTCCACGGCCGCGCTCCGCCTGTGGAACTTTCTGCTCACGGAGGATGAGCGGCTGGCCGGGGCCCGGGGCCTTGGCGTCAAGCTGCTGGGCACGATGAAAGACCTGGGAACGGTCCCGGTGATGGCCGCCTCGTTCGACGACGTCGTGGCGTTCTACCCGGACGGCGCCTGGTGGATCCCGTGCCTCATGGAGAACGAGGCGCGGCTTCTCGAGATCGCCGACCGGCTGGGGGTCGACGAATCGTTCTGCCCGGTGCGAGCCATGCTCGGGGCCTTCGTGAACCAGCGTCACTTTCCGGTTCCGGACCTTCTCACGTGCAGCGTGGGAGCGACCTGCGACGACGTCTCGGCGATCGCCCAGCGACTGGCCGGGATGGGTCACCGGATCGCGTGGTGGGAGATGCCGCACCGCCGGCGGCCCGAGCCCGGCGAGGAGACCGTACTGCTGTCCGGGGGATTCACGGCACCGGCGCGTCAGGTCGAGTTCGTCCGGACCGAGCTCCACCGGATCCTGCTGGTTCTCGAGGAGTGGACCGGCCAGCGGCTTGCCGACGAGAGGCTCCTGGCCGGGATCGTTCGAGCGAACCGAGTCCGCGCCGTCCTGGGCGAGCTTCGCCGGATCGTCTACGGCACGGACCCGTGCCCCATGCCGGCGCTCGAGATGCTGGTCGCCGAGATGCTGGCCATCCACTTCTGCTCCGACGAGGCCGAGTCGCTGCGGGTCCTCGAGGAGCTCCTCGTCGAGGTTCGTTCGCGCGTGGAGAGCGGGGTCGGCGTGCTGCCAGCAGGAGCCGTGAAGGTCTTCTGGGTGAACCCCGTGGCCGACCTCAGAGTGATGAACCTGCTGGAGGACGTCGGTGGGCGCGTGTGCGGCACCGACTACATGTTCTGCCACGCGCTGGACCCGATTCCGGAGGACCTGCCTCCCCTGGACGCGCTGGCTCGCATGGCTCTCGCCGACCCGATGGTCGGACCGGCCACGGACCGGGCCGAGCGCATCGTGCGAGACGCCTCGCGATCGGGCGCCCAGGCCGTCGTCCTGTCGCAGGTTCCCGGCGCGAGCCACTGCGGTCTGGAGGGCCTCGTGATCGGCGAGGTCGTGCGGGCCAGGCTGGGAATCCCGTTCGTGGAGATCGAGGTGGGTCCGATCACGGATTCGATCGAAGCAGGCCTGCGGACGAGACTGGAAGCGCTGATCGAGACCGTGGAAGCGGGTGGCCGGCCATGATCTGCGCGGGCATCGACGCGGGCTCGCGGACGCTCAAGGTGGCCCTGATCGCCCCTCCCTCGACGAAGATCGTCGGCTCGGCGGTGAGGGACCAGGGGGTGGATCAGCAGGCCCTGGCGGTCGAGGTCCTGGAGGCGCTTCTTTCGGAGCGGGGGCTGACTCGATCGGACGTGGCGGCGATCGGCGCTACCGGCTACGGGAGACGCCTCATCCGCGGGGCCGGCATCACGGTGACCGAGGTGACCTGCCAGGCCTGGGGTGTGCGGGCCTGCGTTCCGGGGGCGAGGACGATCCTCGACATCGGCGGTCAGGATTCGAAGCTCGTGCGGTTGAAGGCGGACGGGTCGGTGGCCGACTTCGTGATGAACGACCGCTGCGCCGCCGGGACTGGCAGGTTTCTCGAGGTGCTGGCCATGAGGCTCGGTGTGCCGCTCGCCGGGCTGGGAGCCCTCTCTGGGCAAAGCGCCCGGCCCGCGGCGATCAGCAGCGTGTGCGTCGTCTTCGCCGAGACCGAGATCGTCGGGCTGCTGGCCTCGGGCGCCTCGCCGGGCGACATCGTGGCCGGAGTCCAGGCCTCGATCGCCAGCCGGGTCGCCGCCATGGCGACCGGGAACCTGCCGGAGCCGATCTGCTTCACGGGAGGCGGCGCGCTGGTCCCCGGCATGCGCGGTGCGCTCGAGGCGGTCATCGGGCTGCCGGTGACCGTGGCGCCCGATCCGCAGCTCACGTGCGCCCTGGGAGCGGCGATCCTCGCGTCACGTCGTCAGGAGCCGGCCGGGCAGAGAAACGCCCCTTGAATCGCCCGGCCGGATGGCCTACTCTTCCCCCGTTGGGGCAACCGCTCCTCCGTCGACTCCGGGACGACCCCGTCGGACACCACGTCATGCCGAGCCTCATCATCAACGATCAAGACGTTCGAACCGAGGCCCCTCCGGGCGAGGTGCTCCTGGACCTCATCCGGGAGGAGCGGCGCCTCACGGGCACCAAGGAGGCCTGCCGCGAAGGAGAGTGCGGGGCCTGCACGGTCCTGGTGGGCACTCCGGGGCCGACCGGCGTCACGTACCGGGCCTGCGCCTCCTGCCTTCTTCCGATCGGCGACGTGGAGGGCTGTCACGTCGTCACCGTGGAGGGGCTGGGCGTGGAGAGCCTCACGGTCGTGCAGCGACTCATCGTCGAGCACAGCGCCTCGCAGTGCGGGTTCTGCACGCCCGGGATCGTGCTCTCCCTGACCGGGTTCTGCCTGGCCAGCGAGACCCTCTGCCACGAGGACGCCCTCGACGCGCTCGACGGCAACATCTGCCGCTGCACGGGCTACGCCCCGATCCGCGCCGCGGCGAGAGGCCTGAGCGAGGATCTGCGCGGCAGAGTCGCGGGCAAGCCCAAGCGCGTCGAGGCCCTGGTGGAGGCCGGGGTCCTGCCCCGGTACTTCCTCGATATCCCCGGCCGACTGCGCTCCCTGGCCACGAGACCCGCTGCCGGCCGTCCGGGCAAGGACGAGGTGCTCGTCGCCGGCGGTACCGACCTCTTCGTCCAGAAGCCCGAGGAGCTCAGGGAGGCGCCGCTCGCGTTCCTCTCTCGCCGCAGGGACCTCGACTACGTCACGACCCACGCCGATTCGGTCCGGGTCGGCGGCGCCGTGACCATCGAGGAGTTCCGGACCTCGCCGGAGGTGCTCCGCCACTTCCCGACGATGAAGAGCGACCTCGTTCTCCACTCCTCCGCCATTCTCCGGAACAAGGCGACTCTGACCGGAAACATCGTCAACGCGTCGCCGGTCGGCGACGCCACGATCATCCTCCTGGCGCTCGGCGCACGCCTCGTCATCGAGGGCGTGGACGGAGCGGTTCGCGAGACGCCGCTCTCCGGGTTCTTCACCGGCTACAAGAAGATGGCTCTCTCGTGCGGCGAGCTCGTGCGCGAGATCGTGATCCCCTTTCTGGGCTCGGCCCTGTTCAACTTCGAGAAGGTCTCCAACCGGGTCACCCTCGACATCGCCGCGGTCAACACGGCTCTGCGCCTTCAGACCGCGCCCGACGGTGCCATCGCCGACCTGCGGGTCTCCGCGGGAGGGGTGGCGCCCGTTCCTCTGCTGATCGGCGGGCTGGAGAGATACCATGGCCGGAAGGCCGACGAGGCCACCGGCGCGGCGGTGGCACAGGTGGTGGCGGAAGCGGTGACGCCCATCGACGACATCCGCGGCTCCGCGGTCTACAAGAGGCTGCTGCTCGGGCAACTGGTGAAGGCGCACTTCGCCGTGATCACCGACGGGAGGGCGCTGCGATGAAGAACGTCGACCTGACGTTGCACGTGCGGGGTCTGTCTCAGTTCGTCGACGACATCCCGGTCCACGGGGACTGCCTGCACGCCGTGCTGTTCACCTCGCCGGTGGCGCGGGGGAAGATCCGGTCGCTCGACACGGGCAGGGCCGCTGCCGCGCCGGGCGTCGTCGCGGTCTTCACGCACCGGGACGTGCCCGGGCTGAACCAGGTCGGGCACATCTTCAAGGATCAGCCGCTCTTCGCCGTCGAGAGCCTCGAGTACATCGGGCAGCCCATCGCGCTGGTCGTGGCACAGACGCGCCGCGCGGCACAGCGGGCGGCGAGGCTGATCACCGTCGACCTCGAGAAGCTCGATGCGGTCTTCGATCCGCGCGAGGCGGCGGCCCGAGGCATGATCCACGGGCAGAAGCGGGTGCTGACCAGCGGCGACACGACGGCGGCCTTCGACAGGTGCGCCCACGTCGTGCAGGGCAAGCTCTCCAGCGGTCCGCAGGAGCACTTCTACTTCGAGACGCAGAGGGCGCTGGCCCTTCCCGGCGAACACGACACCATCAAGGTCTGCGCGAGCGCCCAGGCACCCGGAGCGTTCCACCGTCACCTCGCGGAGGTGCTCGGCATCCCGCAGCACAAGGTGGAGCTCGACATCCGCCGGCTCGGCGGAGGGTTCGGCGGCAAGGAGTCGACCGCCGTCTGGATCGTGGCCCCTGCCCTGGCCGCTTTTCTGCTCAAGCGCCCCGTGAAGCTGGTGCTGGGCCGCAACGAGGACATCGCCACGACGGGCAAGCGCCACGCCTACCAGTACGACTACAAGATCGGTCTCGATGCCGGAGGGAACATCCTGGCCTACGAGGTCGATCTGTACCAGCACGCCGGCGCCTGTGCGGACATCTCGCCGGCGGTGCTCGGGCGTTCGTTCCTCCACGCGTCGGGGTCGTACCGGATCCCCAACATCCGCGTCACCGCGGTCAGCTGCCGCACCAACATCCCCCCCAACAACGCGTTCCGCGGTTTCGGCGTGCCACAGGGGACCTTCGCCATCGAATCGGCGCTGACCCATGCCGCGGAGTCCATGGGGGTCGATGCGGCGACCCTCAAGCAGAGGAACCTGCTGCAGGACGGCGACTCGCTGCCCTACGGAGCGCGCCCCGAGAAGGTCAACGCCCTCCGCTGCTGGGCCGCACTGGACGAGCAGGTGGATCTGGCGAAGCGACACCGGGAGGTCGCGGACTACAACCAGGCCCACGGCGACACCAAGCGCGGTCTCGCCGTCTTGCCGGTGTGCTTCGGCATATCGTTCGCCCAGACCGCCCTCAACCAGGCGAGCGCCCTGGTCCACATCTACGTCGACGGCAGCGTGGCGGTGAGCACCGGGGCCGTCGAGATGGGCCAGGGCGTCAACACGAAGATCCAGATCGTCGCCGCCAGGACGCTGGGCGTCGGCGTCGACAGGGTCCGGGTCGACACGACCAACACGTCGCGCATCCCCAACGCCTCGCCCACCTCGGCGAGCACCGGGGCCGACCTCAACGGGATGGCCACGAAGTTCGCCTGCGAGGAGCTGCGATCGCGGCTGACGAAGTTCGCCGCCGCACACCTGGGGTGCGAGCACCCCGACCGCGTCGAGCTGCGCGACGAGGCGGTGACCATCGAGGGCCGGCGCACCGACCTCGGCTGGCAGAAGCTGGTCGCGGCGGCGCAGTGGGCACGGATCGACCTGTCGAGCCACGCGTTCTACGCCACGCCGGCGCTCGATCTCGACCCCAGCACCGAGCGGGGGCGTCCGTTCGCCTACTACAGCTACGGCACGTCTCTCACCACGGTGCTGCTCGACGTGACCCGGGGCACCTACACCATCGAGGCCATCGACGTGGTCCACGACGTCGGCCAGACACTCTCCGAGGCCATCGACCGCGGGCAGGTCGAGGGCGCGGTCATCCAGGGCATGGGATGGGCGACCATCGAGCAGAGCCGGTACGCCCCGGACGGACGGGTGCTCACCGCGGTCCTTCTCCACGCCCTGCGCGCCGTCCGCAAGGACAGACCGCTGCCGTCGCTGCCATTGACGCCCGAGCAGGTCTTCATGTACCTCCACGGGCCCTGACGACCCGGCCCGACAGGACCGGGCCGGCAGGACGGACGAGAACGGCATCCGGCCGCCGGGCCCGCCGGGACATGGGGCCAGAGGGGCAGGCCGTGGTCGATCGCTGCCAGGCCTCGCCCCCGGGCCCCTTTGGCCATCCTCCGCTCCACCGGAGGCTCCAAGCCGCGACGGGAGCCTACAGCTTCACCGAGATGCTCCCGTCCGGGATGTTGACGCACACCTTGACCTTCCAGACGTTCACGCAGAACGTGCCGTCGGAGTCGATGGTGGCGCCGAAGCTCCCGTGCCACGACCCGAGAAACGTGTGGATGGCGATGGAGAAATCGCCCTGGACACTGACGCCGCCCTTGAACCTGAACGTCAGCGAGGCGTCCAGGCTCACGTGCTTGCTGCTCACACCCCAGTCGGCGGTGATGGAACCCGAGGCGTCGATGTCGAAGGTCCCCGACGCGATCGTGTAGCCGGCCAGTCTCAGGTCCCCGTGCACCCGGAGCGGATTGGAGGCGTTCGTGTCTATGGAGACCGAGGCGTAGATCCCGGTGCCGTGAGTCCCCACCTCGAGATCGCCCAGGAACGAGGCGCCGTGAGACGACACGTTCCCCTGGACGAAGCAGTCCGCGATGACCATGTCGATCGTGCCGGAGACGGTCAGCCCGTCGCTCGAGTCCAGCACGAAGTTCCCACCGGCCAACGTGCGCTTCAGCACCGCCAGGTCGACCGCGCCGGTGAACCGGAACGACCCGTTGAAGCTGATCGCACCGGAAACCTGGAACGACAGCGAGCAGGCGGGAGGCGTCAACGCCACGCCGACGCTCGCCGAGAATCCGCCTGGCAACGTCTGCCCCGTGGGGTACAAGAACTGGCTCGTGAGGGAGCCGTTCCCGGTTCGCACGAACTGGAGGCTCCGGCTGGCGCCCGCGTAGGGAACGGAGCCGGTGATTCCGCCCAGGAGGGTCCGGTTGAGGGTGACCGCGGCCGGCTGGGCGCCGGGCAGCACGGCGGTCATCCCGCTCACCGAATCCCCGGTCACCGAGAAACCGGCGGAGCCGACCTGACCCTGGAGCTGGCCCCCCCCCATCTCGGTGTAGGGCCCGGCGATCAGGGCCGGCTGCACCACGGTCACCGTTCGAGTGAGCACGTTGGCGCCGAGCACGGCGTACAGGTCGACCACGGAGGTCACGACCGTGGAGGTGCTGGTGGCCGCCGTCGTGGCCGAGGTGCCGGCCAGGGAGGTCGCGACGAACACGCCGCTCGAGTCGGGGTACACCGACGGGTCGCCGTACGGGCCGCCGTTCTCCAGCTGCTGCATCACGACGGCGTTCCCGGGTGTGACGTCGAGCAGCTGGGCCCCGTCGGATCGCCTGATGAACGTGAGCTCCCGGGGGCGAGCCACCACCATCACCTGGCCCGACGTGAGCTCGAGCGACAGGGAGCGTACGATCATCGGATCGCCCAGCGCCGACAGCCCCTGGCCCTCGAGCTGGGAGAGGTCCGTCTGCTTGAGCGCCGAGGCCTGGGTCTGGCAGTCCGCGAGCTTCTTGGCCATCTCGGGGCTGCCGTCGAAGATCACCAGGTTTCTGACGGTCTGGGAGTCGGTGGTTCCGGAGCTTCCCGAGACCGACACGGCGAACGGCTTTGCGGTGAGCACCGTGTCTGTCAGCGCGAACGACGAGAGGTCGGTGGCGCCGGAGAGGGAACCGACCTGGGTACCGGCGCCGGCGGCCGGGACCTGACCCGGCGGTGTCAGATAGTACGCGAGGTCTTCGAGGACGATCGAGAGCTTCAGGTCGGTCTGCTTGAACGACAGGTCCACGGTACGCCCGGCGATCGTGATCTGATCGATGTTGGGCTGCACCGCCGGGTCGTTGAACACCTGCGACCAGATCGTCTGACCGAGCATGTACGGGGAGGTCGAGGCTCCGAAGACCGCGGTCTGGAACTGGGAGGCTGCGTGGATCGCGTTTCTAAGGTCCGAGAGCACCGCCCCCGGGTAGACCGCGGTGAACTCCCTGGTCGGCGCGTCGAACTTCACGGTTCCGTAGTCCGTGAACTGAGCGTGCATCGCCCCGGCATCATCGAGCTGGACCGTGACGATCCACCCCAGCACTCTGGGATCCAGGGGGCCGGGCAACGTGGCGGTCGAGTAGTCCTTGAGCAGGGCGCGGTACACCTGGCCCAGGTCCACCGGCTCCCCCCGCCCTTCGGCATTCGTCGGGACGACCGTCGCCTTGACGACGGCGAACAGCTGGGTCCCTTCCACCGAGACCCCGGCGTTCATCGACAGGGTGCCGCCTTCGCAGGCGGCGGTCGTGGTCGCCAGCACCGGGACCGATCCGGCGAACAGCTGAGCGCCCTCTTTGGACTTGACGATGAACGGCCCGGTGGTGCCGAACAGCCGCGCCTCGACGCGGCCATCGGCGCTCACCAGGTCAGTGGGCCCGGCCTGGATCCCCTGGTGCTCGCTCGCCATCTTCTTCAGGTGGACCGCGAGAGCCGAGGACTGATCGAAGATCCGCCCCGGGGGACAGGCCTCGTCCATGAGCGCCAGGGTCGCGGCGACGTACGCGCGCAAGGCGATCCAGCGATCGACCACCCGGCCGGAGAACGGGGTCCCCGTGTCCGACGTGAACGAGAAGCTCGTCGAGACCGGCTGACTCTGCATGCTCACGATCGAGGGGATCGAGGCGATCTGGCCGGACCCGTCGACCCAGGTGGCGACCGTGCCCAGCTGCCCGAACGCCGGGATTCCAGCCGCGCTGCCGCTGTTCAAGACGTCCTGCGGCGGTTGACAGCTGTACGCGCCTCGGAGCGCGGCCGAGCCCGCGAACGAGAGGTCCACCGATCCGGTTCTCCGGGGCTCCGGGATCAGCTCAGCGACCTTCCGCGGGTCCGAGAAGATCAGCGCCACGGTCTGGCAGAACTTGAGGGAGTTCACGATCCCTTCGGCCAGGTCCTGGCTGGGGAGCAGATCGGTCAGGTAGTGCATCCCGCTGATCAGGTAGAGAGCCAGCACCGGCTCTGGATCGGGCTCGTCGGGGAAGAGGACCTTCTCCTGGAGCATCGGGAACACCGGCTTCAGGATCACCGGCAGCCCCAGCGCGAGATCGCCGATCCCCGGCCCCTTGAAGATGTTCTTGATCGTGTCGGCGCCCTGAGCGCGGAGGAAGGTGGTCAGCGGACCCCAGTTGCTATCCCTGAACCCCTTCACGATGTCGGTGACGAACTCGATGGCGAACGAGATCGACGGGATCTGGGGCGCAGGGAGGCCGAGGCCGGCGCACGCCTCGAAGCCGTAGATCTGCATGCCGACCTGCACCTCGTCGAAGAACGGGAACCCGAAGGGTGGAAACGACGAGGGGAGGATGTACAGGAGGTTCTGCAGATTCGCCTTCATGCTGTACAGGTAGTCGATGCCGGACTGGATGAACGCCGTGGTGCCGACGCCCATGTAGCCGGGAAACACCTGCTTGTACGAGAGGTCGGAGAGGGCGATCTTGAACACGACCGCGTCGACCTTGAGCGCCGGGGTACAGGTGATGTCGAACTGGATCGCCGACCCCTGGATCGATCCGGTGAGCGTGAGCACGAATGCTGACGGCTTGGTCAGCGTCAGGGTGATCGCGACGACGAGGGAAGGGCCGGTGGAGAACGAGATGTTCTGGCACTTCAAGACGCCCGCGGCGAAATTGATGTCGAACGGGATGTTCAGGAAGTCGTTCGTCAGCTTGACGGAGAAGAGGATCCGCTTGTCGGACGTCAGGCCGATCGTGCAGTCGAAGACGACCGGGGTGTCGCCCGTCTGTCCGAGCACGGTGTTGATCGGCCGCAGCAGCTTGAGCTGGGCGTCTCCTTCGATACCCATCTTGCCCGCGGTGCGCGCGATGACGAAGCGGGAGATGTCGAGCTCTATCGGGAACCCCTTGATCCCCAGGTCGAGGTTCGTGTCGATGGAGAGGGAGAAATCGCCGTTGGCCGACACCGAGAGCGTGCCGTGCACGACCTGTCCCCCGACGCCGGGCCAGTCGGCGGGGAAGGTCACCGACGCCGTGATCGACACGGTGACGGTCCGGGCGCCCGAGGCGTTCAGGATCGACGCCAGCGACAGCCCGTCCGCCTGGATCGAGAACCCGCCGGTGTCGCCGCCGATGTCGATGTCGTCTCCCGATAGCCCCGTGGCCGAGAGCTGGATGTTCTTCTTGCTGTCGATGGAGACAGAGAGGTTGCCCGAGTACGACTTGCCTCCCACGACGACGACGCCGGCCCCGGAGAGGGTCACCACCGCCTGTCCGCCCTGGAGGGAGAACGTGACGGTCACTCCGGTGATCGAGGCCGACGCGTCGCCGCCGAGCGGGATCGTGATCGTCGACGAGGTCGGAGCCGAGAACGTCACCGACTCGTCGGCCGAGCCGAACGTGGCGTTGATCGGGACCGACGAACCGCCGGCCGACAGCTGGCCCATCAGACCGAGCGTGAACGGGCTGGCCTTCTTGAACGAGATCGTGTCGAACTGGAGCCCCACGCTGTCCGAGACCATCGCCTGGAGCGGGGGCTTGAACTGGCCGATGATCGAGAGGCTCCTCCCCTCGCCCGACACGTCGCCTTCGATCTGCGTGGGGAACTGGACATAGGGCGGCCACCCCTTCTTCAGCCAGGACGGCGACGACGGAAGGGTGACCGTCGCCTTCCCCTGGTAGCCCAGCGTCTTGGTATCGAAGTCCCACGAGAGGCCGAGGCTGTTGAACGTGACCGTGCCGTCCTTGTACACGGGGATCGAGGGGATGAGCCCCGTGATGTTGATCCCGACCTTGTCCGGCTTGGGCGATCCCTGCATCGACGCCGTGGCGGTCGCGGTGAGGCCGTCGAGCCACGACAGC
>JACQZM010000634.1 GCA_016213885.1 Candidatus Rifleibacteriota bacterium
ATCTACCGGTGCCGAAGCAGCAGCAGGGTCTTACCCTGAAGCTGAATGGGCACTACCGGTACTACGGCATCAAGGGGAACTGGCGAGCACTCGACCGTTTCCGGTACGAGACCGGTCGTGTCTGGTTCAAGTGGCTCAATCGCCGCTCGCAGCGCAAGTCGCTCACCTGGGACGAGTACAACGCGATGCTGACGCGCTACTCGCTTCCGCCCGCGCGCCTGTCCCGTCCGACGCCATCGGTGAGCAAACCCGTGTCACCGAGGAACCGGATGCGGTAACTCTGCACGTCCGGTTATGGGGGGCGGCTGGGCGAGCATCCAAGGCGGGGGCCGACGTAGGCGCGGCCCCGGTTGGCTCTGCTCCCCAGCCCCTATCCCGAAGGGATCCGGATTGAGGTCGCGCTCGGGGGCGCGACTCGGACCCGGCGAGGCGTCGGGTCTTGAGAGGCGCCGGGTCTTGAAGGGCGCCGGGTCTTGGTCGTCCGCTGGCGCCTCCGCCGTGCCCGGAGGTAGAATCTAGTTGTGATCTTCCGGCACTCCTCGGGATGGTGGACCATGCACAGCAAACGGGCGCTTTCCGGCTTCGAAGAGAGCCGCAGCACTGTTCTGCTGGCGGCCATGGACTCCGATGTCCGGTTGCTGGAAGGCGAGGTCCTCAACCTGGAGGAGAGAGCGCGCCGGGGCGACGCCCCCGCCTACAAGTCGTACAAGATCCGCAAACGGGCGCTCCGGATTCTCCAGCGAGAGCTCAAGGAACTACGCAAGAAGGACCGCAAGGCAAGAGCCAGCTCGTCCTGCTGACTCGAAGGCCTGGCGCAGGGGCCCGGGCCGCGTCCCGGATACGGCGAGGCGCCGGCTCCCGGCCCGATGCCTCGCCGGCCGCGCGCCGCCGAGGTCGGGGTCGCCGATGAAAGATGGTTTCTACCGCTGCCAGGCCGCTGATGGGGCCCGGGCGTACAACTGCTCCGGCGAGTACGAGCGAGTGCTCGAGCTGCTCGCCCGGGAACGGCGAGGCCTGGTCGTCGACGTGGGATGCTGGTCCGGCGCTTTCCTCAGACTGGCGCTCCGGGAGGGGTTCACGGCGCTGGGACTGGACGGCGACCCCGGGCTCAACGAATGCCAGGAGGTGCCGGTCCGCCAGGCCCGGTTCGATCGGCCGCTCCAGCTCGACGACGGCTCCGCGGATCACGTGGTGTGCCTGCAGACCGTGGAGCATGTGGAGAATCCGTTCCTGCTGGTCCGGGAGCTGGCGAGGATCGTCCGCCCTGGCGGGCTCGTGGTGGTCAGCACACCCAACATCCTGGAGTACTGGACCAGACTCCGGTTTCTGATCACCGGGTTCCACGAAGCGTGCCCCAGACCCCACCGCGCCCACGACGGGGTGCGCTTCTTCCACCATATCAACCTGATCGAATACCCCAGGCTGGCGTACGCCTTCGAGGTGGCCGGCCTCGACGTCGAGACGGTCTGCACCAACCGGTACCGGAAGTCCGCGGCATGGGCCGGCGCGGTGCTGTACCTGCTGACGCGCCTGTGGACGCCCCGGGCGCTCCGTGACGAGGACGATCCGCTCCAGAGGGAGCGGAACAAGATCCACCTGGCACGGATGGTCGGACCGACGCTGCTCCTCGGTCGGACTCTCATCATGACGGGACGGAAGCGCTCGGCCCGCTTCGAGGCCGCTCCCTGAGCGCTCGCCGGCGAACCCGGGACTCGTTCGGAACAGACGCTTCGATCGGGGGACCGCGCCCCCGAGCGCGACTCCAAGTGAATCCCCTCCACGTCCTTGGTGACTCTGCAGCCAGGCCGAGGCCCGATCGCAGGCCCGACTCCGCGAAACAGGCGGGGGATCCTGGACGCCCGCACAGCTCGCTGTTGCGGCTGCTGCACCCCGGGGGTACACTCGGTTCCGCCATGAAACACACCACATCGACCCGACGCTGCCTGCGACTCCTCGTCGTCCTGATCTCATGTCTTGCGATCGTGGCGGGGCTGCCCGCTGCCACGGCCATGCTGGGCCTGGCCGCCGCAGACCCGATGCCGCCCGCGTCGGCTCCTCCGACGCCGGCCCGCTCTCCGACCGTTTTCCCGCCCGACCAAGAGCTGATGGTGTACGTTCCGGCCGGCGAGTTCATCATGGGAGCCGACGGGGAGAAGCCCGACACGGTCCCCCCTCGCAAGGTGCAGCTCGACGCTTTCTGGGTCGACACTCACGAGGTGACGAACAAGCGGTTCGAGGAGTTCGTGAAGGCCACGGGGCACAAGACCGCCGCGGAGAAGAAGGGCTCATCGGACGGGTGGAACGGCAAGACCTGGACCGGGATCAAGGGAGTCGACTGGCGGCACCCGGAGGGCCCGCAGTCGTCCATCGGCGACAGGATGGACCATCCGGTGACCCACGTGAGCTGGGAGGATGCCCAGGCGTTCTGCAAGTGGGCGGGCAAGCGGCTGCCCACCGAGGCCGAATGGGAGATGGCGGCCCGGGGAGCCGACGGCCGGAAGTACCCGTGGGGGGCCATCGAGCCGACGGCGGTTCCCC
>JACQZM010000635.1 GCA_016213885.1 Candidatus Rifleibacteriota bacterium
CACGGAATTCCAGTTCCTGGTCCTTCGGGAGCTCCATCATCCAGTCGATCAGCCGGAACAACTGCCGCACCTTCTCCGCTGTGAGACCACGATCGTACAGCCCCTTCACCAGCCGCACCTTCCACCGCCGCCGCTCCTCCGGGGTCCCGCGGGTCTCCGACGCCTTCAGTTGAGCCAGGACGATCGGAGCGAACACGTTCCGGTTGCTCTCCAGCGCGGCCTCGTCAGACCTCAGGTCGATGAGCTTCACCATCAGGAACCTGAAGTCGTGGGAGCTGCCCCACCGCTCGTACCCGAACCTGTCCGGTCTCCAGTCAGGGTCCTCGTCGCACAGCACGGCCAAGCTCACCACCGGCTTCCGGTAGCGGTCGTAGATGCGGTAGCTGTAGATGAACATGCGCTCGGCGAAGCCTGGCTCCTTCCGGCCCTGCACTTCGATGTGGATCAGCAGCCACGCCTCCTGGCCGTCCCGCAGCCACACCTTGAACAGCTTGTCGGCGAGCCGCCGCCCCACGCGGGCGTCGTGACTGATCCGCTGGAGCTCCTTGTCGAGGATCTCATAGCCACGCTCCCAGTCGATCTCGGCGTGGATGATCGGGTAGAACAGCGAAAGGAACGGCCCCAGGAACAGATCGAGTGCCTCTTTCCATGGACTATCCAGATCCGCGCGAGCTTGCTTCTTCGAGGGCATCAGGGTGAGTCTAGCCACCACGGGGCCAAGGTGGCAACAGGCGATAGAGCCAGTCCGCGGTTTCGACGCGCCGGAACGTCCGTGGCGCACGTCAACATCTCCCGGGAGTGCGACAACGCCCGCGTCCACTGGGTGGTGCCGTCGGTCCGTGGGCGGAAGGTGGGCTTCCCGCTGCGGCAGATCGAGGCGGAGGTCGGCCGGCAGGCCGCCGGGGGGAGGCTCCAGATCTGGCTCCTGGGGCAGAACGTGAACTCCTGGCGACAGGACTTCGAGAGGAGTGGTCATCCCTCGATGCCCGGGGATTCAGGAGGTCGCGATGAGCAGCCCGCAGCTCCCGGTCGGCTCGATCCCGTTCCAGCGCGGTCGCGTGACGAGAGAGAGCGGCACCGCCGAGCCCCTCGAGGGGAAGGGGGACGAGCAGGCGCTGGCGGGTCGCCCGCGCCGCTGCGGGGCGAGTGAAGGAGCAAAGGGTGAACGAACGAAAGCGCGGAGCACACCGATCACCTCACGCACCGAAAGCCGAGATTGCCGGAGGGGAACGACGGGCCGCTGCAGGAGCGGTAGGCGCAGCGGAGGAAGACGTCGCAGCAGCCGTAGCTCCACGAGCCGCCCCGCACAACACGGTCTGTACCCGATGCCGGGCCGGTAGGATTGACGTCGGGGTCGGGGCGCCCCTCATAGTAGGCGGAGTCGTACCAGTCAGAGCACCACTCAAAGACGTTCCCGACCATGTCGTAGAGACCGTAGTCGTTCGGGGCATAGCTTCCCACGAGGCACGGTTGCGTGGTGTTCCAGCAGGCCCTCCCGCTCGGAGACTCGGGTCCCCAGGGATACTCCTGCCCGACCAGGCCTCCACGGGCCGCCTTCTCGCGCTCGGCCTCGGTCGGCAACCGCTTCCCCGCCCACGTGGCGTACGCCACGGCGTCGTCCCACGAGACGCCCACCACCGGCTGGTCATCACCGTTGAACCTCGGATCGCCCCAATACGCCGGATCTCGATGGCCGGTGGCCTGGACGAACACCCGGTACTTCCGGTTCGTCACGGGGTACCTGTCGATCCAGAACGCGTCGAGGTACACGTTGTGGATCGGTTGCTCGTTGGAGTACATCGTCCCGCCCATCGCGAACGGTCCGGCGGGGATGAGGACCATGTCGGCATATGACTCCGAGACCGTCTCGAACCGGGTCGCTCCCGAAGGGGTGCTCGCACTCCCGCGGTTGTCCTTGTAGGTCACCCGCAACCAGTACCAAGTGTTCGTGACCAGCTCGCTCGCACCGAGCAGCGGCCCGCTGAACGTGCCGTTCACCGTGGTGACGGCGGTCTTCGTCAGGTTCGAGGTGTCATCGACGCTCGACCAGACGAGCGTCGTGCACCCGGAGTCGCTGTAAAGCTGCCAGGTCGAGCTGGCGTGGGTGTCGCCGGCGTCCGGGTCGCTGAAGGTGCTGGCCTGGACCAGAGGGTTAACCGAGCTGTCGGTTGCGTTGTTCGTCGGCTGCGTGATGGAGGGTTGGCCAGGCGGGTTGTTCGTGCCGCTCCCGCTCGCGCGGCCGGTGTTGCGTGCGTCGTGGTGGAACTTGGGCCACGGCGACGAGACGAGACCTCCCGAGGAGCTCGTGATCGCGTAGACTCTGCCGTCGTCGTTTCCGACATAGACCGTTCCATCGGCGCCGATCGCCGGCGATGAGTTTACCGGTGCGCCCGTCGTGAGTTCCCACTTCTTCGTTCCATCCGGATTCAGGGCATACAACTTCTTGTCGTTGCAGCTGCCCACGTAGATCGTCCCGTCGGCAGCGACTGCGGGCGTGGAGTACACATTGTAGGAGGTGAACCGCCACCTGTTCGCTCCGTCCGTCGCATCGAGCGAATAGATGCCGTCCGAGCCGCCGGAGTAGATGGTTCCGTCAGCGCCGATGGCTGGCGATGGGTGCGGATAGCCGGCCGCCTGCCACTTCGTCGACCCATCCGTCGGATCGAGCGCCAACTTGCCCACGTAGATTGTGCCGTCAGCACCGGTCCCTGGAGACGAACTCGAATAGTCGACGGCTACCTGCCATTTCTTCGACCCGTCCGACGGGTTCAGCGCGTACAGCGATCCGCCCGTACCGTTGTCGTAGCTTCCGACATACACCGTCCCGTCGGCGCCCAAGGAGGGAGAGTCCAACACGAAGCTACCCGTCGAGAACTCCCACTTCCTCGTCCCGCGCACCGGGTCGAGCGCGTAGACTCTGCCCTCGTAGGAGCTTCCGATATAGACCGTTCCGTCGGCACCTATGGCAGGCGCCCCCCACACGTAGGAACCCGTTGCGAACTCCCACTTCTTCGACCCGTCCGCCGGGTTGATCGCATAAAGCATGTGGTCGTCGCTTCCGATGTAGACCGTTCCGTCGGCACTCACGGAGGGCGACCCCTGCACCGCGCTCCCCGTCACGAACTCCCACCTCTTCGTCCCGTCAGGGTTCAGCGCATACAGGCTGCCGTCCCAGCTTCCAATGTAGATCGTACCGTCGGCTCCTATGGCGGGCGACCCCTCTACCACGCCACGCGTCGAGAACTCCCATTTCTTCGTCACCGGAGAGTCCGCAGTGGTGAACTTGCTCACCGTGGAGAATGCGCCATCGACGCCCTGACTGTCCTTGTACTTCACCCTGATCCAGTAGCTCGTGCTCGTCACGAGTAGGGTCGCGCCCAGGAGCGGCCCGGTGAACGCGCCGCTCGTCGTGTTCACCGTGGTGCTCGTCAGGTTCGACGTATCACCCAGCTGCGACCAGACCAGCGTCGTGCACGCTGAGTCGCTGTAGAGCTCCCACGTCGAACTGGCATGGGTGTCGCCCGCATCGCGATCGCTGAAAGCCGTGGCCACGACCGTCGGGTTCACGAAGATCCCGATGGCACTCTCCGCCGGCGTGGCGATCGACGGCTGGTCCGGCGGGTTGTTCGGGCCGGCCGCCGTGGTGAACCTGCTTGCCGCGGAGAAGCCGCTCGACGCGCCCCACCGGTCCATGTACAGAACCCGCACCCAGTAGTCCGTGCCGGCCGCGAGACGGGTCGCCCCTTTCAGCGGCCCCACGAAGTCCCCGCTGCTCGTATTCACCACGGTCTCGGTCCTGTTCGTACGGTCGTCGTTCTTCAGCCACACGAGCCGTCCCTGCCCCTGGTCCACGTCGCCGTCGTGGACCTCCCAGGTGGAGCTCAGATGCACGTCGCCGTCCGGGTCCGAAAAGACGCTGCCCCGGATCCGCGGGTTCCCGACGACGTCCCCAGCGGCCTGCTTCGGCGAGGTGATCGAAGGTCGAGCCGGCGCGCCGTTGGTGCTGATCATCGTGTCGTGGAACAGCTTGATCAGCTCGCACTGGTAGGCGATCAGCCGCTTCCTGAGGTCGTACCAGAGCGCGTGCGTGACGTATGGGTCGTCGCAGGTCGCGTCGGAGTACCGCAGGGTGCTTCGGATCCGGGCGTCGCCGAGATCGGTCGCCTGGATGGCGACGAGCCCCCAGGGGATGGCGCTGGTGCTTCTGGTGCTGGAAGAGGAATCGGATATGAAACCGAGACAGGTGGCCAGCTGATAACGGCCGGTAAGAGTCAGCCGGGCGGCCGGGTACTGGCGGGCGCCTTCGGTCGCCACAAGGTAGAAGTCCCTGGATCCGTCCGGCCTGACCGGCCCCGGCACCTGCCCCTCCGAGATCGCTTTCAGATCGTAGTCCGAGAGATACCGGATGCTCAGTGTCGGCGCGAAGGCCAGGGGGACCCGGGTCCCGGACCAGGGGAGCCGGTACCCGGGATCCGGCGACTGCGTGGAGAGCACGGTCCAATCGCTGAAGTACCGCGTGGACGTGTACCGGGCCAGGTCGTCCCAGAGCCTCGTCAGGTAGACGGTGTCGCGCTCGCCCGGCTTGCGCTCCGGCACGGCGACGGACCCGTTGATGTCCTCGAGAGCCAGATCGCTCAGATGATCGGCGTAGAGCGCCGTGTCCGCGAGGAGGCCGGACTCGATGGGACATCCGGCCATGTGGTTCTCGTTGCGGACGTGGGCGGGCGACCCCAGATCGTGGAACAGGTGGAGCACATGACCGAGCCTTCGCCAGCCCGCGGCCGTGTGGGCGGTCTCCAGGCCGTTCCCCCAGGAGGCGCGATTGCTCCGGTGCTGCGCCCACTCGAGAGACGGAAGCGGATAGATGAGACCCAGGCCGTAGGTGAGCCCACGCGCAGGCGCCGCAGGATCCGTCGGATCCGGGGCATAGAAGTGGCATTCACACCGGCTCGAGCTGATGGAGAACGATCGCGCCGCATACTGGACGATCTCCGAGGTGGTCTCCGGCAGCTCGTCGATCAGCCTCACGTGCGAGTACGCAGGCAGAAGATCCGCATCCGCCGTGCCCTCGACGTCCCAGTCCTCCTCCAAGGCTCCGACGATCATGTGCCCCCACCAGGAGGCGGGCACTCGCGCCCCCAGCTCAGGATACTTCTTCATGAACAGCCGCTGGGCCTGCGCCGCAAGCCACGGGTGGGTTCCCAGGCGGTAGCCGGACGAGGCGTACGGCTGCATCTGGCCGTCCGCGGCCAGCGCCGTCGCCTTCTCCCAGGAGAGGCCCTGGTTCGAGTAGAGTGGCAGGCTCCCCTCCAGGCAGCTGAACGCCACGGCCCACCGGCTCACACCCACGGCGACGCCGATCGCGAGCGCCACCGCCATCACGACGATCCAGAGACCGGCACCTCTCGCGCGCACGGCCTCCCCCTTTCTACTTCGAGTACTTCCAGCCCTTGTCGGTCTGCACCATGCGGAAGAACACCGTGCTCCGGTCCGAGCCGGTTCCCACAACTGTCTTGAACGTCACGGAGCGCGGCGAGACCTTGACCGACTCGCCGGCAGACAGGGCGCGCGCGAATTCGACGCGGAGCTGCGGCGGCCACCCGGACCAGTCCTTCCGGTACTGCGCGGAGAGCCCCTCCTCCGTATGGAGCACGGCCTGGTCGATCTTGCCCGCGGCGAGGCTCGACGCCAGGTCGGTGAGGGTGACCCTGCTCCGGGTGACTACTTCGACAGGGGTGGCGCTGCCTCCGGCATCCCCGCCACCCCTGCCGCCGCCACCGCACCCGGGGCTGGTGATGAGCAGGAGGATCAGCGTCAGGAGGGCCATGGAGGCCGCCCACGCCGGGGCGCCCGGAGGGTGAACCCGAAGGGGGTTCGGGGGGCAGGATGAGCGAAGCGAAGAGCCTCCCATGTCGAACGATGCCGCCCGGCTCGGCCGGGGAGCTTGCGACACGGACGAGCCAGTCCGCGGTGCGTGGGGTCTGGCCAGAGGAGCGGCCTGGTCCTGAAGAGGGTCGCTCGATCGTGGAGACCGGACGGACTGGACGGTGGACGCGAGTCGGTCGCTGGGCGGCTTCATGCGCTCATCTCCGGATGTCGCGATCCGGGGCAGACTCCCGTCCGGATCGAAGAGAGCGGCGAGTCGCCGCTGGCGTCAACTCTACCCACCTTTGGGGAAGAGGCGCAAGTCGCCCCTGGTCTGTGTTGGGGTGCCTCGCCCTCCGGACGCGATCGGAGAAGAGGAGGGATCCAGCCGGTCATCCTTCCCCTCGCCCACCGGGCGTCGGCCAGGGCCTGGGGCTCCACCGCCCCGCCGAGAGTGACGGGACAGGCCAGCGTGCCGGCGGCATCGATTCGTTCGACCGAAAATGCGAACGGCTCAGGTCGTTTCTCGCGCGCTGGCCCGCATCCCACCTCCGCAGCAGCACCGTGGTCGATGGATACAAGCTGGGACGCTGGGTGGAAAACGTGCGGAGGAGGTACCACCACGGTCTTCTCCGGCCTGAGCGCATCGATCGCTTCGAGTCGATCCCCGGGTGGGAATGGGCGACCGGGCAAAGACCGCCGAAGGCCCGTGAAGCCACGAGGCGCAACCAGCAGACGTTCTACGACGAGCGAGCAGGCTTGCTGCGGCGCTTTCTGGAGAAGCAGGGCTGGGAACGACTCAGGGCCGACACCGTCTTCGAGGGTGTGGCTCTGGGGAGCTGGGTGACTCGCGCTCGCGCGCTGTGCGAGCGCGGCAGGCCTCCGCGGGCGCTGCTGGATGCGTTGGCCTCCGTGCCGGGCTGGTCGGACCGGCCCCAGGTCACGCGGAAACCTGGCATCCACAAGGGGGACGTGCGGCTGTTCGGGTTGACGCGGGCCGAGCGGCGGCGGCGGATCTACAGCCGCCACCTCGAGGCATTGACGAGGTTCCTGGCCGTTCATGGCTGGTCCGGGCTGAAGCCCTCGACCAGGTACGCGGGGCTTCGTCTGGGTCGGTGGGTCGGGTCCTGCCGGACGCGGCAAGGTACAGACACCATCGATCCATGGCTCCGTGACCAGCTCGAGGCCATCGACGGCTTCAGGTGGGCGCCCCCCCAGCGCGAGCGGCGGGAGGAGATCATCCGGGCCCTCACCCTCCTCGTGACCGAGAAGGGATGGACGGCGCTCGACTCGAGGCCGCGACACGGCGATGTCGACCTTCGGGCGTGGGTCTTCGAGCTCAGACGTACCCACCGGCGCGGGCGTGTGAGCGCTCGCGTCAGGGCGCTGGTGGAGGCGATACCCGGGTGGCCCTGGGTCGACGATCCGGCTCGTCGGGGTCGATCCGGTGGTCGTGGGAGGCGACGCCGTGGAGTTTTGCACGCGGCCGACCACCAGACGGAAGACATCAAGACGGAGGCTCGTTGACGCATTTCGCTTCTCACGTGCATACTGGCTTCCTGCTGGTCAAGCCTCGATCGAGAGCCGTCGGGCATCGGTGCCGGTCTGGCGCGTGCCCGGAGCGAACAAGGAGGGATCGAAGATGCGTGGTTGGAACACGGCGATGCTGGTGGTCTTGTTCTTCTTGCGGCCATTCCTCTGCGGAGCCGAGGCGCTCACCCCGAAGCAGGAGTTGGAGCACTCGCTCACGAGCCCGGACGTCGTGGAAGACCTGAAGACCCCGAACGGTCCCAGCTTCAAGATACTGCCCGACGGGAACTGGCAGCTTCTGGGGCAGGGGAGCGCCGGCTACGACACGAGCGACGCCGACGAGGCACGTGAGGCCGAGATCTCGGCTGCGGCCACGGCGAAGAGCAATCTGATCACCTTTCTGCAGCAGCAGATCGACACCGATGAGGTCGTCACCGAGATCTTCAACAAGACCAAGAGGACGAGCACCATGACCCCGGCCAAGACGGTGGTCACGGAGAAGTCCAAGGCCATGGCCGACGGGAAGGCCTCGATGGTCGACACGCAGAAATCGATCGAGGCCACTCCAGCAGCTCAGGGCGTCTCCATCGAGTCGATCAAGAGCCGGGCCAAGTGGATGCGCACGTCGGCGAGCCAGGTCGTGAGTGGGCTCCTCACCCTCGAGACACGGAAGATCCCTCGTGCAGGCGGCGTGGGTGGCGATGTGACGGTGGTGGTCGGCGTGAGCTCGAAGAGCATGGCGCTCGCGAAGTCGATCAAGCTCCAGATGGACAAACCGTTGCCTCAGGACGGGTCGGGGCCTGGCGGCGGTCGAGGCCAGGGAGAGAACAAGGGGGACGTCCGGCGGACTACCTCTGACTTCTGATGTCCACTCGTGGCAGACGTCTTGCCCTGGTGGCATGCTGGGCCCTGGCCGGTCTCTTCCCGGGAGGCCTTTCCGCGGAGGGCCGCGACGCTGCTCCCGCCGGCGCGGACCGCCTCGCCGCCGTTCGCGCTGACCACTCCCTCGAGATGGGTGGGGTCAACGTCGTTGCGGTCCCCGAGTCGCGGGAGTGCCTGCTGGTCGCCGTGGCGCGGGCGCAAGCGTTGGGTCCGGGAGCGAGCGCACGCGAGGGGATCGACCAGGGACGGATCCTGGATGCTCGTGCCCAGGCCACCATCTCGCGGTTCCTCAGGGCGGAGATCTCCACGAGTACGGCGGTGACCTCCGAACGCCAGACCGTCACGTCAACCGGCAACGGCGCCGGCGAGGTCCGTGCGAAGAAGTGCAGACGGGTCGCCCTTGAGGTCATGGAACGGACGTCGGGAGTCCTCCCCCGGATCATCCCGATCGGAACCTGGACCTCCACGGACGGGACCCAGATCTTCGTCGCTGTGGCGGTCGAGGTCACGTGTCCCTGACCATCGACCGCGCAACGAGTGTCGCGCATGATCCGGTGGTGACACCCGATGAATGACCGATGGAGATGGCAGACTGCGGCGGTCCTCGTCGCCTCCTTTCTGTTCGATCCCATGTTCTTCGCTCTGGCGGCGCCTCCGGCGGATGCGACGAGCCATGTGGTGGTTACCGTCGATGGTGTGGGGACCACCTCGACCGAGGCTCTCGACGCCGCTCTCCAGGCGGCTGTGAGGCAGGTAGTCGGAACCTATGTCGACGCCACGACGCTCGTGAAGAACGACAAGCTGGTGGAGGACAAGGTCCTGAGTCTATCACGCGGATACGTGTCGTCTTTTGACAAGCTGTCGGAGGAAGCGACCCCGACCGGACAGAAGATCACGATTCGCGCGACAGTCGAGACCGATCATCTGGTCGAGGTTCTGCGCGAGACCCATCTGATCGAGGCCCGCCTGGACGGCAAGGCGCTGTACGCGGACACAGTCACGCGAGAGAAGCTCCGGAAGCAGGCGACAGATCTGCTAGCACGAGCGCTCGCACCTGTGGTCTCGGTGTGGACGGCAACCGTCATCGGATCGCCCCGCATCGATCGCGAGAGCAGGGAGCTGGTGGTGCAGCTGTCCGTTTCAGTGGATCGAGAGGCCTACTCCGCCTTCTCTCGGAACCTCGTGGATGTGCTGGCTCGCGTGGGCACGAAGGCGTCGGAGTTCACTCTCCAGGCCTGTCCCGTGATGTACTGGGATCCCCGGGCGAGGGATTTCACGCAGGCCGTCGTGCGGACAGACCACGGGCGGGCCGAGGATGCTGCCGAGCTCGAGGAGGCTGTCGTCTACGAAATGGCGCAGGATTGTGCCGAGCACGCCCGAGATTCGTCGCAGACTCACTATCCGTGGATAGAGGACAGCGACCTTCCTGAGGATCAGTGGGAGATCTGGGTGCACACGAACGCCGTCGGAGTCCCCTCGGGAACCTGGGGAGTCTTCCGCGTGAGCGCCGATCACAAGGCGTGTGTTCATGCGGTGTCCGGAAGTGCCGGCATCAGGACCCGGCTGAAGGGTCAGGCCGGGCAGACGATCGCCGAGGACACGTTCTCCCTGAGGGAGCTCGGAAGCGTGCGTATGCCTTCCTCGCTCGCGGACCATGCATGGACTCGCCTCGTGGGCTGGCGACATCGCCGCAGGAAGAACGAGTCGATATCGAGCGCCTACGGCTCGTTCGGCTTCAGCGATGGTCACGAAACCTCGGGTGACCTTCTCGTGGCTCCCTATCCCCGCTCCAACAATCGGTTCGCCACGCGCCTCATCATCGAGCGCCGGATGAAGGTGCCCCTGGACTCCCTCGCCGCCGTTACGGGCACCGAGTGTGAAGTGCTCGTCGAACCGCCGAAAGGTCTCGACCGGGAGGCCTGTCGGCTCCCGGCAGCGCTGCTGAAGCGTTCTGCCGGACCGTCCACGCCATCGGGCGCCGCTCCTGCCGCCGGCGCTCCGACCACGGTCACCTCCTCCTTCAGGCTCGTGCTCTCCGCTGTCTACTCCACGGGCGGCTCCACCTACGCCGAGCTCAAGAATCCCGCCACCGGCGAGAGCATGCTCAAGTCCGTCGGTGAAGCGATCGACGGCACCGACCTGGAGGTAGAGGCTTTCGACCCCGCGGAGAAGTGGGTCCAGCTGCGACTCCGTGGCGGGCCGTCAGGCAGCGGGCCACGACTGGAGCCCGGACAGAAGTAGGCTCCCCGGCTGCGTCTCGCCGGACCCCCGCGCGAGTCTCGCTGGCCGGGAACGTGCCCGCGCACGAAGGACCGATAGTCGAGTCGGCCGACAGTGACGAACTTGGGCTCATCGGCGCCATGCGTGGATGGCGATGCGGGTCTGGAGCGTGTCTCCCCGATTGCGGCAGGGCTCCGAAGCCCCCGATGCTCCAGAGTCGGAGGCGGAGCTCTGGCCGCACGAAATGCCGTCCGCGTATCCACGCATGGCCCGGATGAGCCGCTGTTCTCGAGCGGGCGGGTGGACGTCTGGTGATCTACCGGTACCGTTCCGGGGTCTGCTCTCGACGTATCGCGAAGTGAGCCACGCCGGACTTCGAGGGCCGGACCTCCCGGCCCACGGGCGGATCACGGGGCGGGGTCTGGGCCCATCCTGACCACCAGGGTGCCCGCCCACCGGTCGTGCCAGCACTGCCGCCGTGGGTCCTTGATCATGTGAAGGTATCCCAGGTTGAGGGCAATCCCAGATACCACACATCCGAGCAGCCGACTGATGGCCGTGGCCACCGGCAGGCCAACCCTCTCCGGAGCGCTCACGGCCACGATCCTGAGCTGCATCGCCATCTTGCCGGGGGTGGCTCCGAAGAACGTCCAGAAGCAGACGACGATCGCCCAGCCCACGAGGGTCGGGAGCCACGGGTCCGACCGCAGGCCGGCGAGGGCGCCCAGCAGGACATTGAGGACACAGTCGATGAGCTGCGCGCAGGCGCGGCGCCCGAAAGTGGCGAGCCTCGCACCCTCCAGGCCGGGCAGTCCTGCGGGAGGCTCATCCCGCGTGATCGAGGCGAGAACGGCGATCGAGGCGATCACGCAGCCGACCGAGGCCGCCAGGAAGATGACCCAGCCAGCCGCCACCTCGGGGGCTGGTCCGGCGAACGCCCGGGCGAGACCCGTCAATTGCGAGCGCGCGTGTTTGATGCCCTCCGGAATCGTTGCCGCGACTCCGCCCGCCCCGAATGCCACGCAGCCGGTCACGCAGACCCACCGGGGTTCGTCCGGCCAGAGAGTGATCGCGACAGCCATCGCCACCACGAAGAGCGCCACGAGCAGTGGCTACTGCCGGGGGAGAACCATCGCCGTGTGGCTCGAGGCACCGGCCGTCAGCCAGGGCAGGAACACCGAAATGAGCATGAACACTGCGGATGCGTCGAGCCCGATGACCGGTGGCCGCATGCCCTTGAACAGAGCCAGCACAGAACTCCCCTCGCCCGGCGGCCTTGCGCTCAGATCCACGCCGCAGCCGGGGCAGAAGCGCACGTCCAGCGCGTGGTCGGACTTGCACGCGGGGCAGATCGCCCGGGTCTGGCCACCGCACCTCACGCAGAACTTGGCGGACGGTTCGTTGGGCGTCTTGCACGACGGGCACGGAACCAGGCCTTCCCCGGCGGTCCAAGCGGCCGGTGGCCGGCACGAGCTTCTCGGGCTCCTTGGACACCGGTTCCGTCTCCTGCGGCCGAGCCATCAAGAGCTGCGGCGTGACGTGGAACTTGCTCATCAGCAAGGTGGAGTCGCATCCGGGGCACTGGAACCGGACCGCACCGGGCGACTCCGGCGCGGCCACTGTCTCCTTGCACCTGGGGCACTTGACGATCCGACCTGCGCCCTGCGGCCCCGTGCTCGAGGCGGGGGGCGTCGCGGGAATCGGTGGCTGTGCTGTCGGCGCTCCCACGGGCGGCGGTGCCGCCGCAACCGCGGCACTGGCCGGCCCGGCAGGCCTCTCTGCCGCCACGGATGGCGACAGCGGCGCGCTGTCGCTTGCAGGAGGCTCAGGGGCGCCCCGCGCCTTGGAAGCAGGGACCGGCTGAACGGCGGTCGGCGCGGGGTGCGGCCTCAATCTGGTCAGCACGTCTCGCGCGGCCTGGGCAACCCCGGGGTCCCTGTCCTGGCCGAGCGTCTCGATCACCGACGCGAACCGCTCTTCCGCCAGCTCGCCGACGACCAGGACGGCCGTGCGCCGATGAGCCACGTCGGCGTGCCCGGCCAGCTCGGCGATCGCCCTGGAAGGATCCACGTACGGGTGCGCCTTCAACGCTACGATGGCCCGACCGACCACAACCGGGCTCCTGTCCCTCAGCGCAGGGATGACGCTGTTGAGCGCCTCGTCTGTCCCCAATCCACGCAGCGCCTCGACGCACGCCCCGCGGGCTTCTTCGACCTCGTGAGCCAGGTACTCCTTCAGCAGAGGGATGGCCAGAGGGTTCCCGAGCTGACCCAGCGTCCGGAGCATCCCGACGAGAAGCGGGACGTTCGTCTCCGTTCGGATCTGTTCGATCAGGATCGGTAGGGCGCCATCGGCCCCGTACGCCGCGACCGCCACCCCACGCCCCACACCCTGCTGCAGGGACGGAGCCCCGGCGTTCTTCGCCGAAGATGCCGTCGCCTCCAGTTGCAGGAACTCATCGGGCCGTTCCGCGCCGATCCCGAGCATCGCGGCGGTCTCGACCGCTCTCTTGGCTGGTTCACAACCCTTCGCGGCCAGGGTCTCCAGACCCTTCAGAGCCTTCCTCGCGACGCCTGGGGTCGAATCGGTGAGCACCGACTCCAGGAGCGGAATCGCGTCGGGCAGACCGGCGCTCGCCAGCAGGTGCACGGCCGAGTCCTTCTCCCAGTACTTGGCGCCGGCCCCCTCGATCATCGCCTGGCAGCACCTGATGAGGTTGACCTTGCCCAGCTTGGCCAGAGCCGCTATCGCGGCCGTCCTGACCCTGTGATCCGGGTCCTGGACGCATCGGATGATCCGTGCCCACGACGCCTGGTCGCCGATCGCCTGAAGCGCCGCGATCGCGTTGGACTTGACCCGAGGGTCCTTGTCCTGGAGGAACGCCGCGACGTTGTCGACCTGCTCCTTGCCGCCGAGCTGGGCGAGCACGACGGGGATCATCGATCGCACCTCCGGGACCGGCTTGCGCGGATTTCCCTTCTCGTCGGATCCGGTGCGGGCCAGCACCGCCGGGATCAGCTTCGCGTCTCTTTTCTGGGCGCAGGCGCGCAGGGCAGCAGCCCGCCGGGACGGATCGGCGGCACGGAGGGCTGCCTCCGGCGTCTGGGTGAGCGGATCGTCCTCGGCAGACCCGGGGCGAATCAGAGCCCTGCATTCGGGCTTCTTGGCTTCGTAGAGAGCGAGGAGCTTGCGTGCGAGGTACTTGACCTCCGGAGAGGAATCCTCCGCCGCGACGTGCTTGATCGCGGGAATGGCCCGGGAGTCGAGGATCTTGCCGAGCTGGAACAAGGTCTTCTTCCTGGCCACCTCGTCGGTGGAATCGAGCTGTTCGATCAGTCTGTCGACTCTGAGCTGTTCGGTCGTCACGCGGTCTCCCTGATTCGAGGTGGATGACGGGTGGGAACGTGCCGTGGAGTTCGAGGCACGACGAAACGCTGGTCCACCCAACGATCGCTCCACGTCGTCGAGGTTCGCTCCGGACTTGATGGCGCGGGCGACAGCCTGGAGCCTGGTCATGTCCTCGATGGCCTGGATCTTGGGTACGAGCCGCTCGCTGGCGGCTCCGAACTTCACCTCTGGGGCCAATGCCCGTGATTTAGGGTCGCAGGTCCTGATTTGGAGCGCCTTGGCGCCCAAGCCGGAGGTCGGCCGGGAAGTCCCGGAATTTCTGACCGTGGTGAGAGCGTTTCAGCTTGAAGTTACTCATCTGTTGTTTGATGACGCGGTCGTACACACGCTTCCTTCTTGGCCGGTCCAAACGCACTGCTGCGATGTCGTCGAAGAGCTGTCGCACAAGGCGCTCCCGTTCGTGTCGGGAGGAACCCGTGTGAAGTGCTCGCTCGAAGCGGGGAAGCGCTTCCTTGATGACGTCAACCGCTTCGACGAAGCTGATCTCGCGAGGAGGAATGCCGTGAGCTTCTGCAGCCTCGGCAATGACCTCGCGCATGAGGTTATACCCGAGGAACATGCCGTAGGCTTCTTGCAGAACGCCCTCGGGAGTCTTGCTGCGGAGAACCGTGTGGAGCGTTCCATGGGTGACCGTGGCCAGGTGGGTTTTCAGCTCGTCATAGGTGAGCTCACTTTCCCAGCGTTCGTGATGGCCGAGAGCCAGTTTCCGCGCCGGGTACCTTCTGGGATCGAGAAGGTCCGTCAGGAGCCGGACCGGCTTGCCTAGCTCGATCTCGAATTCGATCATGCGCAGCGTGAGGGCGATCAACCGCTGCTTGGGACCCTTCCCATTCTCCTTCATCGTTCCGGGGACGTCCTCCCAGCCCTGGACACGAACGAGGGAGTCGCCCTTACCGAGCGATTTGAGGTGTTCTGGCTTCCAGTTGGCAGGAATGCGGCCGACGAAGTTGGCTCCGGTCGCCATCGATCGTTTGAAGAGCCAGACTGCCGCGAAACCTCTGTCCCAGAAGACCAAGTCTCCCTTCCGCAGCCGATGAAGCAACTGTTCGCAGCCAGGTCGCTCACCATCATGGCAGTCAGTGAACCCCACATCGCGGACCCTGTGGCCCTGTGTGTCCACCAACGCGATGGCCAGAACCTGCGGGAAAGCTGCCTCTCCACGCGACGCTTCCGGACGCCCGGACGCCCACTCATTGAGAGGCGTGTTGGGAACGGTGAGCCGCACACCGTCAACCCCGTAGGTCCTGAATCCAAGAAAGGATGGCTTGGGAACAATCCGCGCGGCGTGCCGGTGGAACAGATCTTCCAGGGGCTCGTAACCGACTCGTGCTCGCGCACCACAGATCGAGTTAGGTTCCACCGCCCGCAAGGACAGTTCGGGCTCGGCCTCGCGCATCAATCCCAGCATGGCCGTCAGGATGTTGGGGTACGACTTGGTGCGATGAAGAGTGAGGGCAATGACGATCCAGACAACGAAAAGAGAGCCAAGTGGACAGTCCCGCTGCTGCCAGCGTCCAGCCTTGCGCAGAGCCTTGCAGGCAAGCTGCCGGAACCCCCGGCGCTCGAACAACTCGATCGTGAAGTCAGAAGATTCCTTTGCCAAGAACTCGTGCATCGTGGTACGCAACACCGTCAGACCTCCTTAATGATGTGAGATTCCAGCAACTCACCTGAAATTGAGGCAGTTTGTGGTAGCATGAGGCCATGATCAGGATACGAACGAGCCCATGATCAAGAAGCGAAAGTACCCTTCTACGGAGTTGTCCACGAGCCAGCGCGAACTCGTTGCACGC
>JACQZM010000198.1:0-5449 GCA_016213885.1 Candidatus Rifleibacteriota bacterium
ACCACATCGTCGTCCACGATCAGGACGTGGTGGGCGCCGGTCACGGCGAAGTGGACCCTGGCCGGCTGCGGTGCGGCTTGCGGGGCCGGGCTGGCCCCCCGGTCCGGCTGGACCGGCGGTTGTTGCTGGACCTCGGCCGGGGCCGCTGTCACGCCCTGCACCGGCCCGGCGTCGGAAGCCGGGAGAGTGCGGGGCGCGTCCGGGGCCGGGGCCGGGGCCGGGGTCGGGGCCGGGGTCGGGGGGGCGGCTGCCAGCGGGGCCGCACTCTCCGGCTTCGGCGTGAGCTCGGGCCGGCCGGCGCCTGGAGTCGCGGTCGCCAAAGAAGCGGCCGTGCCGGCTCGAGCACCGTCCAGCAGAACGAGCACGGCCGAGCCGAGGGACGCCAGGCTCGCCTGCAATCGAGCCCGCGCGTCGGCCAGGTCTTTGATCGCCGACTCCGCGTCGGCAAGGGCCTTCCGGAAGCACGACAGCGCCTCCGGGGCGGGCAGAGCGCCGCCCGGGGCGGCCCCCAGGAGTCTGGCAAGGCCCTCGATCGCCCTGGCGCGCTGCTGCTGCAGCCTGGCCCGAGCTTCATTGACCGCCTGGAGCCGGGCGTAGTCGGCACCCGGATCGTTGCGACGTATCAGGTCGAGGAGCCGGTCCAGCTCCACCTGGAGACTGGTTTCCTCGACGTCCACTGCGTCGAGCTGACCGGCCAGAGCGCGTAGCGCGGGAACATCGGATTCCTTGATTTCAATGCCCATCTCGAGCCTGGATGACCTCCCCCGGAGGCACGGCGTTTCACCCCCCGGCCCCGGAGGAGATTCTATCACGCCGTACCGGACGGCGGTGTTCATTAAAGATCAATGAATCCCCCCACTTCCTCGGTGACTCTGCAGCCGGGCCGAGGCCTGATCACAGGCCCGACTCCGCGCAACAGGTGCGGAATCCTGGGCTGCCGGTCGCGTGCCGAGATCCACAAACTGCACGCCCATCGGGTAGACTGTCATGCCCCCCGGGGCTCCAGGATCCCCCACCTGTTCCGCAGGGCCTGGCTTGTGACGAAGCGACGGCCTGGATCCAAGGTCACGATGGAAGTGGAGGGGATCCGGTCGGAGTCGCGCTCGAGAGCGCGAATCTGATCCGGCGAGGCGCCGGATCTCGGGGCTGGCGCCGGGACCTGGCGTCGCAGGATCGCCCACGGATCGTTCTTTCGTTGCACGGGAGGTGCTCATCGACCATGCCACGACTTCCCAGCCCGATGATCGGAGTGCTGTCCATGGCGTTCGCCTCGCTCTTGCCGCTCCCGGCGCACGCCGGGCAACCGGGCGGCCCGCTCCAGGCCCCGGGCCTCGAGGCGCGGGTCGACGAGATCGTCAAGAAGATGACCCTCGAGGAGAAGATCGGCCAGCTGGTGCAATACTCCTCCGGCATCCCGACCGGTCCGGGCACTGGCCGCGGCGCGTACGAGGAGATGGTGGCCAAGGGGCTCGTGGGCTCCTTCCTCAACGTGACCGGCGCGGCCGAGACGAACGTCCTTCAGAGGATAGCCATGAAGAGATCGCGGCTGGGCATTCCGCTGCTCTTCGGTCTGGACGTGATCCATGGCTACCGCACCGTCTTCCCCACGCCTCTCGCCATGGCTGCCACGTGGGAGCCGAGCCTGGTGGAGAGGGCCGCCCGCATCGCCGCGGTGGAGGCCAGCGCGGCCGGGGTGCGCTGGACGTTTTCCCCCATGGTGGACGTGGCTCGCGACGCCCGCTGGGGGCGCATCGTGGAGGGCGCCGGAGAGGATCCCCATCTCGGGGCGGCCATGGCCCGGGCCTATGTCCGGGGCTACCAGGGGACCTCTCTGGCCGATCCGACCTCCATCGCGGCGTGCGCCAAGCACTTCGTCGCCTACGGAGCCGCCGAGGCGGGTCGCGACTACAGCCCGGCGGACATGTCCGAGACGCTTCTGAGGCAGGTCTACCTGCCGCCCTTCCGCGCGGCCGTCGACGCCGGGGTGGTGACGCTGATGAGCGCCTTCAACACGATCGGCGGGGTGCCGGCTTCGGGAAACCCGTTCATGCTCAACAGGGTCCTCAGGGGCGAATGGGGGTTCCGTGGCTTCGTCGTGAGCGACTGGAACTCCGTCGGCGAGCTCATCCCGCACGGAATCGCCCTGGATCGCCCCGGGGCGGCCCGCAAGGGCCTCATGTCAGGCGTCGACATGGACATGGAAGCCAACCTGTACGCCACGGAGATCCAGGCGCTCGTGAAGAACGGGGTCGTCCCCGAGGCGGTCGTGGAGGAGGCGGCCCGCCGGGTGCTCAGGGTCAAGGTCGCACTGGGCCTCTTCGAGAACCCCTATACCCCCGAGAAGAGCGCCGCCGGCGCCCCGATCCCGGCGGACCACCGGGAGGCGGCTCGCACCATCGCGGAGAGATCGTTCGTGCTGCTGAAGAACGAGGCGGTCGAGGGCGGGCGGCCGATCCTCCCGCTGGCAGCCGGCCGGTCCACCGTCGCCCTGATCGGTCCCCTGGCCGATAGCCGCGTGGACATGCTCGGATCGTGGCCGGGCAAGGGCGACGTCAAGGACGTGGTCACGCTCCGCACGGCGCTGCAGACGAGACTGGCCAGCGACGGCGGCCGCCTCGTCCATGCCAGAGGAACCGAGATCCGGGGCTCCTCGGAGTCGGGCTTCGCCGAGGCCGTGGATGCGGCCAGGAAGAGCGACGTGGCTCTGGTGACGCTGGGCGAAGAGGCCGCGACGATGACCGGCGAGGCAGCCTCTCGCACCGATCTGGGCCTTCCGGGAAACCAGCAGCAGCTCCTGGAGGCCGTGGTCGCCGTGGGCAAGCCGACGGTGGTCGTTCTGTTCAGCGGCCGGCCGTTGACGATCGGGTGGGCGGTTCGGAACGTGCCGGCGATCCTGCAGGCCTGGCATCCGGGGATCGAGGCCGGGCCTGGGCTGGTGCGGACGCTCTTCGGCGAGTCCAATCCAGGCGGCAAGCTCACCGTCACGTTCCCCCGGTCCGTGGGCCAGGTGCCGCTGTACTACAACCACCTGAACACCGGCCGGCCCGTCCCGGCCGGCACCGACCTGAGCCGACCTCCCGAGAAGCCGGAGGACAAGTACCTGTCCCGGTACATCGATTCGCCCAACGCGCCGCTCTATCCGTTCGGTCACGGCCTCTCGTACACCAGGTTCAGCTACGGCCCGGTCGAGCTGAGCACGCGGGCAGCCAGCGCCAGGGAGATGGACCGGGGGACCGGGAAACCGATCACGGTCACTGCCCGGGTGACGAACGTGGGCGATCGGCCCGGTGACGAGACCGTCCAGCTCTACATCGGCCAGCGCGGCACCTCCGTGGCACGGCCGGTCAGGGAGCTGGTCGGATTCCAGAAAGTGGCCCTGGGTCCCGGGCAGTCCGTGCGGGTGAGCTTCATTCTGGGGCGGGAGTCCCTGGCGTTCTGGAACATCGACCTCAAGCACGTGGTGGAGCCGGCCCACGTGACGGTCTGGGTGGGGGGCAGCTCGGTGGACGGTCAGAAGGCCGAGCTGATCGTCGGACCATAGACACCATGGAAGGCCGCCGACGCGTGGACGGCCCGGAGAGACTCCGGGGCGGCGCTCCCGACCGACCCTCCGGGGTCCTCTGGCCGAGGTGAGGCCATGTCCTTCGAGAAGAGGACGATCGCGGTCCTGGAGGAAGCTCTGAACAGCCTCGATGAGGGGTTCTCCGACCTGCCTCCGTTCGAGCCTTCCGTCGACGTCGACCAGGTGAGGAGCTGTCTGGCCGAGGTGGCCAGGAGGATGCGGAACAACTACCCCTATCACCACCCGTTCTACCTCGGCCAGATGCTCAAGCCGCCCCACCCGGTGGCGAGGGCGGCCTACGCCCTGTCCCTCTGGATCAATCCCAACAACCACGCCCTCGACGGCGGTCGCTGCAGCTCCGCCATGGAAAAAGAAGCCGTGGCCGAGATCGCCCGGATGTTCGGGTGGGAGACCCACCTGGGCCATCTCACCGGCGGAGGCACTCTGGCCAACCTCGAGGCTCTGTGGGTGTCGGGCAAGCTGCACCCCGGCCGCGCGATCGTGGCCTCAGAGCAGGCTCACTACACCCACGCTCGGATCTCGGGGGTCCTGGGGATTCCGTTTCGAGAGGTCGCCTGCGACGGTTCCGGCCGGATGAGTCTCCCGGCACTCAGGGCGATCGTCGAGGAATGCGACGTGGGAACCGTGGTGGTGACGGTGGGCACCACGGCGACCGGGGCCGTGGATCCCCTTCCGGAGGTGCTGGCGCTGGGACAGCGCCACGGCTTCAGGGTCCACGTGGACGGGGCTTACGGGGGCTACTTCCGCCTGGCCGACAACCTCGCGCCCGGCACCCGGGCGACGTACGACCGCCTGGCCCACGCCGATTCGATCGTGGTCGATCCGCACAAGCACGGTCTGCAGCCCTACGGGTGCGGCTGCGTGCTGTTCCGCGACCCCGCGATCGGTCGCTTCTACAAGCACGAGTCGCCGTACACCTACTTCACCTCGTCGGATCTGCACCTGGGTGAGATCAGCCTCGAGTGCTCCAGGGCCGGGGCCTCGGCCGTGGCGCTGTGGGCCACCCAGCGAGCTCTCCCGCTCGCCGCCGGCGGGCAGTTCGCCAGGGAGCTGGCACGGTGCCGCCAGGCTGCCCTCGAGCTCGTCTTGCGGCTGCAAGCCGACGGCAGACACGTGGTGCCTTTCCCCCCTGAGCTCGACATCGTGGTGTTCGCGCCCCGGGCCCGGTCCGCCTCCCGGGTCTCACGGCTCACCGAGGCGCTCTTCCACGAGACGGCGAGGGAGGGGTTGCACCTGGCCAAGGCCGTTCTTCCGAGGTCGTTGTTCGCCGACGCCTGGCCAGACCTGGCGTGGGACGAGGACCACCTGACCTCCCTGCGGACCTGTCTGATGAAGCCGGAGCACCTGGACTGGCTGGGCACGATCTGGGAGACGTACAGAGCCGTGGCAGACCGGGTGCTGGACGAGCGCTGATCCCGGACCGCGACCGTGACCGATCCCCCCGAAGTCCATCGTGCCCTGGATCGAGGCCGACGCCTGATCCGACGCCAGGCACCGCAGCGCAGGTCGGGATCCGCCGCGGGGGGGGCCCTTCGCTTCGCTCATCATGCCCCCCAAGCCCCCCCCGGCTCGCCCGGTTCAGCGGTCGCGCCTCCGAGAGGGAGGGGTCGGCCTCCGCGAGTCGACCAGCAGGTGCATCAGGGCGAGGTAGGGGTGTCTGAGCAGCATCCGAGGCCCCGCGTAGCGCATCACGCTCCGTACCTTCTCGCGCATCGCGGCCTTGTAGCAGTGGACCCGACAGCTGGCGCAGGTGGGCTTCTCCTCCCCGAACGGGCAACGCTCCAGGCGCTCCAGGGCGTACGCCTCCAGCTCGCGGCACCGGTCGCAGAGCCCGTCCGGTCCGCCGTGCACCCGGGAGCAGTACAG
>JACQZM010000198.1:5478-7440 GCA_016213885.1 Candidatus Rifleibacteriota bacterium
TCGTGTGTCCGCAAACCGGGCAGACGCCTCGTCGTCGGTCGAGCGCGATGGAACATCCGAGGGAATCCCGCAGCCCGACCGGAGCTGTCGCTCCCGGTGTCGCGCCCGGTGTCGATCCTACCAAAGACCGGGTCCGCGTGGTAGAACAGAACATGGAGTCTCCTCTCGGACAGATCTCGAACGAGCCGGATCAGGGTGAACGACGATGGCGCTAGGGCTCCATCAGAAGCTGCTGGAACTGGGGTACCTCGAGCTGAAGGCCCAGCTAGGGCTGCTCCAGGAGCTTCCCGGAGAGTACAAGGCCGCCCTGGGCGATCCGGGTCTCGACGACGAGGAGCGCCAGGCGCTGGTTCACCTGGGCCAGGCCGTCGGCCGGGTGATGCCCCGGATCAGGCGCTTCCCCGAGAACCTGTTCCAGGAGATCTACAACGATGCGTCGTGGCGCGACCGGCCCTCCGGGCTCATCTTCGGCATCTGCGAGATCTGGCGGGAGCAGCATGAGGGCTCCGGCAAGGGGTGGATCCAGTCCCTGAGAGCGCCAGGGCTTCCGGCGGACCACGCCGGCGAGGTGACCACGCTCCTGGCGACCGACGAGCCGGCCCGGTTCCTCACGGCGTCGGTGGACCGATCGGTGAAGGTGTGGGACCCTCGCACCGCCTCCGTGCGGCTGACCCTGTCGGGTCACACCGGCGAGGTGAGGGCGTGCGCCTTCACCCGGAACGGCCTCGGCGCCGTCTCCGTCTCCGACGACAGGAGCGTGAGGATCTGGGAGCTGACCCACGGCAAGGAGGTCGCGTGCCTCCGGGGACACGCAGCGGCGGTCGAGGTGTGCGCGGCGTCGCGGGACGGGCGGTGGGTCGTCTCGGGGTCGAGAGACCTGATGCTCAAGATCTGGGATGCAGCCGCCCGGCAGGAGGTCGCCTCGTGCGTGGGGCACACCGATCAGATCTCCGTGCTGCGGCTGACGCCCGACGAACGTCAGGTGGTGTCCGGCTCGTTCGACCAGACGCTGGCGCTGTGGGACCTGGAGACCGGCCAGCGACGGATGGTCTTCACCGGGCACGCCGGCCGCGTCCTCGATTGCTGCTTCGCCGACGGCGGGCAGACACTCGTCTCCGTTTCCGAGGACCGCACCGTCCGCCTCTGGAACCTCCGCACAGGTGCCGAGACCGGACAGCTCACGGGCCACGTGAGTCAGGTGCGGGCGTGCACGGTCCTTGCGGACGGTCAGAGGGTCGTCACGGACATCTACCTCACGGACACGCGCCTGCAGCGGCTGGCCATCCTCCGGGACATGTTCATAGCCGGCGACAGCACCGGGCTCGTCCACGTCGTCCATCTCAAGTAGTCGGCTCGTCCGGACCGTTCCCTGCCGGAAGTCGCCGCCTCGAGCGCCGGTCGTACTCCCCGGGCATGGTCGGACAAACCGGCCCCGCTCCAGAGAGCTTCGTGTCGGTCCCGAGCAGCGTCTGCTGCCGGTTTCGTGAGGTTGTGGCGCGACGACTGGCTGAGGTAGACTTCACTTGTTCTCGAGATCGAGGGGCAAGTCGCTGGGGAGCTGACGTGCGCCGCCGGGAGCCCGGGGCGCCGGGCCCGGGGACCCAGGAGCGCAGACCGCCAGGCGGCCCGGCGCTCCGGCGAGATCCGACCCGACCGCTCCGGTCGCCGACAACAGACAACCAGACGGCGATCGCGCACGTCCGAATGACCGGTTCTCCTGCCGGAGGGACCATGGCATCCATCAAACCTATCAGGTCGCAGCTCGCTAGGGTTCTCTGTGCGGTCGTCATCACCTCTCTCGTGGCTGGCTGTACCGCGCCCGGCTCCAACAAAGACGACGTCACGAAGGACGTTCCTCAGGTCGACCTCAAGCCGACGATCGTCGCGCTGACCCCGAACAACGGTCCCCTCGACGGCGCCAACACCGTCCAGATGACCGGCAGCAACTTAAATCGGAAGAGC
>JACQZM010000199.1 GCA_016213885.1 Candidatus Rifleibacteriota bacterium
CCAGGTGCTGAAGCTGGCGTACCCGGCGATCAAGGCCGCCGATCCGAAGGCCCAGGTGATGCTCAACGCCCTGCTGCTCTGGGACATCTTCCAGGGGCAGGGCGAATCGACCGACGAGGAGATCCAGAGCCGGCTGGAGAATCCACCTGGCGGGAAACGGAAGGACCTCACGGATCTCTTCGTGCTGCTCGATGCCCACCAGTACTTCGACATCATCGACGTCCACAGCCTGGGCGACTACAACGAGATCGCCCCCACGGTTCACTGGCTCCGGCGCCAGATGGCCAAGCGGAAGGTCTACAAGCCGATCACGATCGGGGATGCGTTCCCGATGTCGCCGCTTCTGGCCTACGGTATGGAGACCTGCAGAACCGGTCCCCTGACCGCCAAGGAGGTCTTCCCGGTCACAAGGGAGACCCGGTGTGCCGCCGCCGAGGTGATCGCCAGGCTCAGGAAGAAGGACCCGGTGGCTCACGCCTGGCTCGAGGCGGAGATCGCCAAGGGGCTCGTGAAGAAGATGGTCGTGGCCGCCGCCGAGAACGTGAACGGGATCAACATCGGGAACATGGAGGACTGGCCGATCCCGTTCGGTGCGGGGGTGAGCCAGTTCATGGGGCTGGTCGATGTGGACCGATCCCTGGGCGATCAGCTCCACGTTGTTCGGACCGCCAGGGGTCTACGCCCGGGCTTCCACGCCCTGAGGATGGTCATCCAGAAGCTGGACGGCTACCAGCAGGTGCTGCCGGTGCCGGTCGACAAGCGGCCGGGCTTCCACCTGTACCGGTTCCTGCGGGTACCACGGGCTACGCTGGTCGGCTGGTACGACGACGGGCGGTTTCACTCTCCCGGGGAGGATGCTCCCACGATCGAGGTGCTGGTCCCGTGGTCGAAGGCGGACGCTACCTGCACGGAGATCCCCACGAAGCGGGATCAGACGAACGGGGGCGTGGAGGTGCTGGCCGTACAGGACGGGAAGATCGGGCTGCGGCTGGGGTCCGTTCCCGTGTTCGTGGAGTAGGCCCGGCGCTGGACGCCCCCGCTCTAAAACCGCCTTGAGTCCACACTTCGCACGTGGCTGGGACTCCGCCGCGAAGGCCCGGTGTTCCCGACCGCCCTCTTCTTTGACTTCGATCCTGCTTCGCCCCTCTTCTCCTTGAGGAGTTCCCGCCGGGATCTCTCGACCACCCAGTCTCGGATCAAGGTCGTGAAGAGCTTCCGCTTCTTTCGGGCAATCTTCTGGAGGGTCACGAGGGTCACCGGATCGAGGATCACCGGGATGACCTGTCCCAGTTTGTCCGTCGGTCTTGTCATCCTCTTCTTCTTGCCCTTGGGCATGACGATCCTCCGTCGACTCTCCTACTGATCACGCCGAGTATACCTGCCACTACAACCTGTCCGGACTGGGGTGGTCGAACTCGTAGTTCAGAAGTTGGTTGCCCTGTTCCCCCGGAGCAAGCAAGATCAGCATGGTCATATCCGCCTGAATCGTCTCCGGCAGACGTGCGAGAACCTTGTGAACCGCACGCTCTCGCTCATCGAACGGAAGGCCTTTGAACTTCGAGTCGGTGATCCGGACGACCAAGAGGCGCACGGTCGGCCTTCCGTTCACCCGGACGAAGGAGTGGATGCTCGAGATCGAGTTCGGGAAGCGAGAGAGGGGTCACAGTCCACGCCTTCGTCAACAACCACTTCTCTGGCCATGCCCCGGCTGCCCTGGAGCTGTTCAGGGAGGCGTACCTGAGACAGGAACCCGGGGGTGAGCCAGGTCGGGACGGCCGGCGACCGGGGGGTGGCCTGGGTGAGTAGCCCCTTGGTATGAGGGTGCGATTTCCGTATGCCACCACCCAAATTCGTAGCCGGCAAGGGCCTCAAGACGGCCATCTAGCCTGGACCAGAGATGCTCGAAGACAGCCGGGAGCCTGGTGATGAGGCTCTCGGTTGTTCTTTCTGTACGGGAATCCTCTCCCGCTCAGCTTCACCAAGTCCCGTACAAGGAGAAAACCCCGGGCCTTTCGACTCGGGGTCTTCTTTGGTGAACCCGTTCTTGCGGGGTCTCTTCCCTCTTCGGGTCAGTTCACCTTGGTGCGGGCTCTCTCCGGCTTTCCCGTGGTCTTCTACTCCACGTCTACTCGCCTGAGTGCTTTCGCACTACCTTTGCCGACGCCTTGGTCTCTGCTTCGTCTGATCTGGTCTTGCTCCAGATCCTCGGCGCCTTTCAGAGATCCGTTTGGTGGCAGCGCCCTCCCGGGTCTTCTTCGCCTCCTGTCTCCGGGACGCCGCAGGAGATCCACGATCCTGGACGCTGCCGGCCATGTAGTTCAAGCTCCCCGACGCTGCTCCTCGTTGACAGGTCCAGACCGTGGCCTGCACCATGACGCCGCCGATGATCACCACGCTGTACCTCCTGCGGCACTGCCAGAGCCAGCCCTCGTCGCTGGTCCCTGAGAGCCGCTGGCCGCTATCACCACGAGGGTACGCCCAGGCCCAAGGTCTCGTGGATGTTCTATCGGTGCTGGACATCGACATCATCTACTCCAGCCCGTATCGCCGCTGCATTGAAAGCCTGGAGCCAACGGCGGGCCGCCTCGGCCTTCCGATCCGGCCCGACCCGGAGCTTCGTGAGAGACTCATCTCCCCGGCCTGGGTGGAGGACTTCAGGGAGATCTGGCGCCGGAGCTGGGAGGACCTCTCGTTTGCCCTTGATGGCGGGGAGAGCTCACACCACTGCCAGGACCGGGCTACCAGGGCCATGGACCGGATCGTGGCGGAGAATCGAGGCCGGACCGTGGGCATAGGGTCTCACGGGAACGCCCTGGCCCTGTTCCTGGCGGGCTTCACGCCGGGCTACGGTATCGAGGAGGCCAGCTCTCTCCGAACACCGGAGCTGCTCCGGGTCACCCATGGTCCGGACGGGTACCGGTGGGACAGGGACTTCGAACGGCCGGGACAGTTCGACCAGCTCGCCACTGACTACAGGGAGACCCCGGGTATCATCGCCGGGTGAGAGGTGCTCCATGGTTGTCGAACACCGGTGGTCGACACCATCGATCTCATCGACGTCCCCGAAGGAGCGGTCGGGGTCAGCACGGAGGCAGGCTGTGCTGCAGGCTCCTGCAACTTTGAACCTCTTCTGGTCGGGATCGGGAGCGGCCTTCTTCGAGCGCTTGCCGCTGCGTCCAGGTCGGACCCGGGCGACCGCCAGGTCGTAGGTGGTGGCGGATCTCAGAAGGTGCTCGATCAACGTGGTCTTGCCCGATCCGGGCGGGCCATCGAGCCAGATGGTGTCGTATGTCGGGATCACGGGTTCTCCGCGGTGCACAACGACGGTGGGCCCAGGGATGTCTGTCGCTCGCCGCCCTGGTCAGAGTCCGCAGGGCAGTGCGAGTATACCATCCATCGTGAGCGGTGAGAGCCGCAGTTCCCGGCCTCTGCAAGGGCGGCGTGGTGCAGTGACCCGAGATCCGGCGCCTCGCCGGATCCGAATCGCGCCCCGAGCGCGACTCCAACCGGATCCCCTCCACTTCCGCGGTTACCCTGGATGTTGAAGACCCTGGCAAGGAAGCGGTCGAACAGCCTGGCAAAAAAGGTCCGGGGCCAGGTGAGCAGCGGAGCAGTCCAGGAGAGAGCATTGAACCGACGGGAGCGGAATCGGTCCCTTCCAGGTGATGTCGCCGGGGTCGAGATCGCTGTGGTGAAGGACGACACCGGGAGGGACCCGCAGGCGGCGGCGAGACCAGGTCGTGGGCACGGTCGGGTGCTTCCGGGCCGGCAGGACATCGGATAGACCGTGGAGGAGGAGAGCCGTGTCGTGGCTGAAGACCCCTCTCCGATCCGACCAGAGCCAAACGACGACCAGGTCTTCGTTCTCGGAAGGAGGGAAGTGGACGAGCCGAAAGATGCCCCGACCGGTCCTTTCGACCCTGCCCCTGGTGATGTCGTGGTGGAGGAGCGGCAAGGAGAACCCAGCCTTGGCGGCGTCGGCACCGGTGAAGTAGCCCGCCCGAGCAGCGGCGATCTCGTACAGGTCGTCCCTGCTGGGGGGCTTGCCAGAGGCGCAGCGTCGGGGCATACACGAAGATCAAGTTCGATCCCCCCAGAGACGAGGTACCGCTCGAGGAGAAGGGGCATCCTCGTTCCTCCGGCTCAGGGGATGCTGTACGTGGTCCCGCGGGTACGCCCCTTCTTCACGACTGCGCCCGTGGCGAGGAGGGACTTGATCGTCGTCTTCAGCGCTTCACGATCCACATCGAGCTTCTCCCCCAGCTCAAGAGCAGTGAGCCCCGGCGATTTGCGTAGAAGGGCAGTCACCCGCTCACCGAGGCCGAGACGCCGTCTCCCTGGACGGGCCTTGGCAACGGGCTGCGTCTCCTGTGTGGTCGAGCCTTCGCTGATGAAGCGCAGTTCCTGGGTGACAGCGGAGGATGATGGCGACTTGCCCAGGGCTGCTGACGCACCGGTCAGTGTCGGCGTGTCGGTTGGCTCCGCGAGCCCCAGGAGGAGGGCCGTTTCACCAACCTTGCGGTAGGTGGGAGTCAGAGCCATTTCCCACGAGCTGAGTTCGCTGGCGCCGGGAACCTGACCGAGCTGTTCGAGGATCAGCGCATCGGTCCTGGGCGCCTCGAGGTGAAAATGGAGGTCCAGGGCAGCAGCGCCCTTTCCGACCAGGGCGTCCCAGGTCATCGCCACCGCCTTCGTTGCTGCCGACGGAGCCGGAGTCTCCGTCGCCCTCTGCGCTGGAGAGGCCTGGCGGGGCGTGGGGGGGGCGGCGCTGGCCGCAGGCGCCGTCTTCCTGCCCGCTCGTCCGACTCTGGAATCGGGGACGGCCCCCACCTCCTCAGGGGTAGGAGAGTTCCCCAGGCCCAGAGCGTCCAGGAGAGCCTGGCGGCCCTTGCCCCGTAGCTGGAAGAGCAGGAACGGGTCCCGGTCCAGCGCCTCCGCGAGGACGTAGTGGACCGCCGCCACGTGCTTGCACGGGTTCGCGTAGTCGGGGCAGGAGCAGTGCGTCTCCAGGTCACGCCCGGCCCGCGGGAAGATCAGCTGGGCGATCTCCGGCTGCAGAGAGTCCGGCATCTTTCCCGCCAGGAGTGACGTGATGTGCCGGGCCTGGGACCGGATCGCCTGGATCAGCTGGCTCCACTCCGGCCCTGTCAGAGCCGCGAGGCGGATGGTCACCGTGTACGGCGTGGGCATCGTTCCCACGACTCCAGCGGTGGCACCCTCCGCGGTCAGCTTGAGATTCCTGACCCGTCCCTCCCGGGCATAGGTCACCCCACGAGGAAGCCGGTTGGAGTAGCCGCCCAGCCGCTCGAGCGCCACGATCCACTGCTTTCCCCACCAGGTGCTGCTCGCGCCCGAGGCCTTCACCCCGTCCTTCGGAGCAGGCTCCTTCTCACGGTACTCGTAGGATCCACCGTAGCCGTACCCGTACGACCGCCGGCTCCGACCCCGTCGACGCCAGAATCCCATCACGATCGCCTCCTCGACCTCGGACTGTCACCGGTGGGGGTCCCGTCGACTACCGTGTCGGAGAGGCGTACCAGCTCGGCGAGCTGCTCGTTGGTCAGCTCCGTGATCCAGGTCTCGCCGGTTCCCACCGCACGCTGGGCCAAGCTCCGCTTGTCCTCCAGCATCCGGTCGATCTTCTCCTCCAGCGTCCCCAGAGTCACCAGCTTGTGGACCTGCACGTTGCGGGTCTGGCCTATGCGGAAAGCACGGTCCGTTGCCTGATCCTCGACGGCGGGGTTCCACCAGCGGTCGAAGTGGAACACGTGGTTGGCCCGGGTGAGGTTCAGGCCGGTTCCGCCAGCCTTGAGGGAGAGCACGAAGACCGGCGGACCATCAGGATCATCCTGGAAGGCCCGGATCATCTGCTCCCTCTTCTTCTGAGGGACCGCTCCGTACAGGAACGGCACCTCGGCTCCGAGATGCTGGGAGAGTCGAGAGACCAGAAGGTTCCCCATCTGGGCGAACTGGGTGAACACGAGCGCCCGATCGCCCCCGGACAGAGCTTCCTCGAGCATCTCCTCCAGCCGAGCCAGCTTGCCGGAACGTGAACCCAGCGGTCCGGTCTGGCGAAGATACTGGGCCGGGTGGTTCAGGATCTGCTTCAGCTTCATCATAAGGGCCAGAACCTGCCCTCTCCGCTGAATCCCCCGGGTACGTTTCAGCCCCTCGAGCTCCTCGTCGACGACCGCCTGGTACAAGGTGGCCTGCTCCGTCGTCAGCGAGCAGTGCACCCTCATCTCGTTCTTGGCCGGCAGATCGGAGATGATCGTCGGGTCTGTCTTCACGCGGCGCAGCACGAAGGGGCCGGTGATGCTCCGAAGACGTCGGGTCGCAGCCTCGTCGGCATAGCGCTCGACCGGCACTGCGATCTCCCTCTGGAACGTTGCGAACGGACCGAGGAGCCCGGGATTCAGGATCTCCATCAGCGACCACAGATCGGCCAGGCGGTTCTCCACGGGCGTTCCTGTGAGGGCGATACGGAGGGTCGCCCGGATCCCGCGAGCTACCCTGGCCTGGCTCGCCTCGGAGTTCTTCACGTTCTGTGCCTCGTCGAGCACGAACAGGCCGTACTCCAGCTGGCCGAGGAGCTCCGCGTCCAGGCGAAGGAGGGGATAGGTGGTGAGCAGGACGCTGCCGGGGGCCCTGAGCGTCCGGCGGAGCCTTCCAGGTGCCTCTGCCCGGTCAGGCCCGTGATGTCGGTGTACCGACAGTGACGGCCCGAACCGGGCCAGCTCCCGCTCCCAGTTCCCCAGCACCGACGTGGGACAGACGAGCAGCGTCGGCCCGGGCAGCCTGTTCTTGAGCTCGAGCAGCAAGGCGATGACCTGGATCGTCTTGCCCAACCCCATGTCGTCGGCCAGGAGCGCCCCGAGTCCGAGCTGGGCGTGAGTCTTCAGCCAGGCGAGGCCACGTCCCTGGTACGGGCGGAGCTTCCCCTGAAACGAGGCATGGGGGTGATCTTCCCGGCTTCCGCCCACTTCCCGAAGGCGGTCGACGAGGGCGGTGAGCTCTCCACTGGTGACGACCTCTACCGGTGAACCGTCGCGAGTGGTTTGACCGACCAGGGCTGCGCGAAGAGCTTCCGTGGCGGTGAGCTTCCCGGAGATCGGAGCGTTTGCCAGGCGCTGGAGATCCACCATCGACTTCGGGTCCACGACGATCCACTCCCCGCGCCAACGCACCAGAGATCGTTTGAGCGCCACGATCTCTCTGAACTCGGCCGCGGAGAGCTGGACGTCACCCAGGGCGATCTCGTACTCGAAGTCCACCAGATGGGCCAGACCGAGCCGCCCATCGGAGGTGCGACCCTTGGACCTGGTAGGAGAGCCTACGCGCAGGCGCGCGCGGATGCGCTGCTGCCCCACCCGAGTCAGCTCCTCGGGCACCACAACGCTGACGGCAGACTCGGACAGGAGCGGAAAGACCTCGGTGAGGAACTGCCACGCTGCGGTGGAGGGGAAGCGTGCCCGATCGGGCCGAGGGCGCTGGAGGCTCTCCTGCACAGGGCCCACGGTCTGGCCGATCTGACCCAGCCGGGCGAGGAGGGACTGGAGCTGTGGAAGAGGACGTTCCCGAAGAACGTGTGCCTGGCGTGGCTTCCCCTCCCAGACCTCCCTGAGCGGGATGAACAGACTCGGATCATCGACGGCCTGGAGATGGTACACGAGCTCCCAGGTGTCCCCCTCGGCAGGCGGAGTCAACTTCAGGCAGAGCCTCCAGGCCTCATCACCGGCGTCATCCAGGTACGGCGCGCCCCAGGTGGCCAGGCCCCGGACCAGGTTGTCCGCCAGGAAGTCCGGCAGATCGACCCGAGGCGCCGGTCGGGTGAGGGCATTGAAGAAGGTCTCCTCCCAGTCGGTGCGGAGGCGCTCGGGTCGGACGAGCGCCTGGACGCGACGTGCCACCTCATCGGCGACGGTGTCGAGAAAGGTGCGGAGCGCTCCCTCCCTGGTCAGCTCGGAAGCCGACGCGCACGCAACCGGTGGCAGCGCCCGGGCGATCTTCACGAACCGCTGATGGTCGTGGGCGGCCACCAGACTGACCCGCCACCGGGCTTCCCGTGAAGGCTGCAGAGTGGGCACGATCCGTTGTCGGACCAGAAGCTCCAGGAGCAGGCTGCTGGCCAGACTCCAGCCACGCAGGGAGGCGGATGGTTGAAATGGTACAGGGCCGGTCCCCCACTGATCCAGAGAAGCAAGAGCAGGCAGTCCCTCGGGAAGCGGGAGGAGTGAACCCGTGACGGGTACAGGTCCCCGGTCCGGAAGAGGGAGATCCACGGTCGTGGGACGGAGCAGGTGTCGAGACGGTGCGGGGATCAGCTGGTCTGCGTTGGGCTCATTGCCGCCACGTCCTGCCTGAACGCGCGGGGCTCGAACCGCGGCCGGAGCAGCGGAGTGTGGGCCTGACGGCGTCGTCCAGAGGAAGAAGGAGATGGGCGAGGAGCCGGGCAGGAAGGTGACTTGAATCGACACGACGAAGTTCCTGATGTCGGGAAGGGGACCGGTGGAGTGTCGACGGCAGCGTATCAGCCTGGAGCGGGAGGATCAACCAAGTCCGGCTACCACAACCTTGCGCACGAGTAGGAGGGGACACACAGAGTGGCAGCTTCGTCGCGGCTTCGCCGCTCCTGCGCTGCCCAGTCGACCCTCTGGAGAAGGTCCTCCGGGAGTGGCTGGGAGAGCGACGTCAAGGCCTCGTGTTCCCTCCGCTGCGGAGGGGCTCCTCCGGTGGCGGTGTGGCCAGGGGCCCTCGACTGAATTCGCAACGGCGATCGTGAAATGAACGTTGTTGCGAACAAGATATGGTATGCTGGTCTCGGGTGAGGGATCCCCTCCCCGGGGAGTCAGGATGCCCCGACCGTCACCTGTCGGCGATTTCGTGGACCAGCTTCAGTCCCGCGGGAAGTACGTCTTCCGGAAGGAGGCCGTCTCGCGGGCGACGCCGGGTACCTCGCGGACGGCGATCTCCCAGGCCCTGCACCGTCTCGCCGGCAGGGGGCGGGTCGTCCACCTGCGCGGGGGCTTCTACGTCATCGTCCCTCTCGAGTACCGGGCGACCGGCATCCTCCCGCCTTCCTGGTTCATCGGCGACCTGATGCGCTCGATCGGGCAGCCCTACTACGTGGGGCTCCTGTCCGCCGCCGCGCTCCACGGCGCCGCCCACCAGCAGCCCCAGGAGTTCCAGGTGGTGACGTCCAAGCCGGTCCGGCGCGTCGAGGTCCGGGGGCTCAAGGTCGCGTTCGTCACCTGCTCCTCCACGGCGAAGGTCCCCACCGTCGAGAAGAAGGCCGAGACCGGCACCTTCCGGGTCTCGACGCCGGCCGCCACGGCGCTGGACCTCGTCCGGTACTCCGGACACGCCGGCGGTCTGAGCAACGTGGCCACGGTGCTCCAGGAGCTCGTCGAGGTGGTCGAGCCGGCGGAGCTGCTGGCCACCAAGATGCGAGACCGACCGGAGCATGAAGCTCTCGCCCATCTTGCTTGGTCGCGGGTCGGCGGTAGACTGGTGACCGGCCAAGGAGCGCATGACGATGAAGATCACCGACACCCTGGACGTCAGAACCCGGACCGCGTGGCGCCGGTGGTTGGAGAAGAACCACACTGCGTGCAAGGAGATCTGGCTGGTCTACCACAAGAAGGGCAGCGGCGTCGCACGGGTGGCCTACGACGACGCCGTGGAAGAGGCTCTCTGCTTCGGCTGGATCGACGGTCTCGTGAAGAGCATCGACGGCGACCGCTACGCCCAGAGATTCACCCCGAGGAAGCCCGGCAGCAAGTGGTCGAAACTGAACGTCGACCGGGTCAGGAAGATGATTCAGTCGGGTCTGATGACCCAGGCGGGGCTGGCAACGATCAACCCGGAGATCCTCGCGGGGAGTTCGTCCCGGATCGTCGACCAGGATGACAGCGGTGCCGCCTGCGCCTTCCTGGAGGCCGTTCTGAAGAAGCACCCGAAGGCTCTGGAGAACTTCCGAAACCTGGCCCCCTCCCACCGGAAGCACTACGGCCTCTGGGTCACCTCGGCCAAGAAGGACGAGACACGGCAACGCCGTCTTGAAGAAGCGATCGGCCGGCTGGAGAGGAACGAGAAGCTCGGGATGAAGTGAGAATGGCGCGATCCTCTGCGGGTTGTACGGAGCCCGCGATCGAGGTCAACGAGTGACCTGGAGGGCAAGACCCCACGGTGATGCCGGCCCTCGTGACCCTCAATCGGGGCTGGCGGGATGCTGGCGCCCCAGAGATGGACTCGGCCATGGCCTTACCGACCGCCGCCAACACCCCGCCCCCGTCGAGCGCCGGCGATCAAGGCCAGCTTTTCCCGGCGGGAAAGACGCTTGATCTGGAGCTCCCGGCGGAGAACTGACTCCTCGGCCTCCCTCCGGGCGTCCTCCGCCTCCCTCATCTTCTTCTTGAGCATACGCTTCGTCTCGACCACCAGAACTTCGGA
>JACQZM010000659.1 GCA_016213885.1 Candidatus Rifleibacteriota bacterium
ACTCTCCGTGGCCTGCAGGTAGAACACGGACCCGAACAGCGGCCACTCGGTCCCGGAGATGTTCGACACGTCGAGCGACGCGGCACTGCCGGAGGCGATACGGGCGCGTGCCCACCGCTCGTACGTCGGTGAGAGCGATCGGTGCATCCTCCAGGCCAGGGCAGGGATCCGGGCCGTGCCATGGCCAGGATCGGTCAGGCCGATCGCCACGACCAGACCGGGAATCAACATGAAGATGACGGCCATGAGGCCGATCGCGATCGAGAGCACGAGCAGGGCGCATCGGGTCATCGCTGGTCCACCAGAGGGTCGGTCATCGGACCGTCGGCGGTCCGGGGCCCGGGAGTCGGGCGATCGGCCGGTCGGAGGCGAGGCGAGAAGGCACCGAAACAGCGGGTCCCAAGACCCGGCGCCTCGCCGGGTCCGAGTCGCGCCCCCGAGCGCGACCTCGATCCGGATCCCCTCCTCCATCGTCTCTCCCCCGAGCGCGACTTCAAACGAATCCCCCCACTTCCTTGGTGACTCTGCAGCCAGGCCGAGGCCTGATCACAGGCCCGACTCCGCGAAACAGGTGGGGAATCCCGGGTCCCCCCTCGCATTCCACACCGGACCGCATTATACTGGACGGCCGATGGAATGACCGTGGCCACGAGAGCCCAGTCCCCGGGGCCCAGCAAGGAGACTCCAGATGAACAGCAAGACCGCTACGATCGTATGGACCCAGATCGACGAGGCGCCCGCCCTCGCCACCTACTCACTGTTGCCGATCGTCAAGGCCTTCCTGAAGGGCACCGGCATCTGGGTGGAAACGCGCGACATCTCGCTCGCGGGCCGCGTGATCGCCAGCTTCCCGGAACACCTGACCGAGGCGCAGCGGATCCCGGATCACCTGGCCTATCTCGGGGAGCTGACCCAGAAGCCCGAGGCCAACATCATCAAGCTGCCCAACATCTCCGCTTCGATCCCGCAGCTCAGGGAAGCGATCAAAGAGCTGCAGGGCAAGGGCTACAAGGTCCCGGACTACCCCGAGAACCCGAAGGACGACGCCGGGCGGGCGCTGCAGGCGCGCTTCGCGAAGGTCCTCGGCAGCGCCGTGAACCCGGTGCTCCGCGAGGGCAACTCGGATCGCAGGTCGCCTCTCTCCGTGAAGGCCTTCTCCAAGAAGCATCCGCACAAGCTGGGCGCCTGGACCCCCGACACGGCGTCCCACGTCGCCCACATGACCGACGGCGACTTCTACGGCAGCGAGAACTCGGTCACCGTGGCCGACGCCACGACCGTCCGGTTCGAGTTCGTGGCCGCCGACGGCAAGGTGACCGTTCTCAAGGACAAGCTCGGCCTCCTGGAGGGAGAGATCATCGACAGCTCCCGGATGAGCGTCAAGGCGCTCCGCGCCTTCTACGCGGAGCAGATCGAAGATGCCAGGGAGAAGAAGCTGCTCTTGTCGCTGCACCTCAAGGCCACCATGATGAAGGTCTCGGACCCGGTCATGTTCGGCCACGCCGTCACGGTCTTCTACCAGGATGTCTTCGCCAAGCACAAGGCCACCTTCGCCCAGCTCGGCGTGAACCCGGCCAACGGCCTGGGCGACGTGTACGCCAAGATCAAGAGTCTACCGGACGACAAGAGGGTCGAGATCGAGAACGACATCAAGGCGGTCTACGGCTCCCGCCCGGCGCTGGCCATGGTCGACTCGGACAAGGGCATCACGAACCTCCACGTCCCGAACGACATCATCGTCGACGCCTCCATGCCGGTGGTCATCCGGGAGTCCGGTCAGATGTGGGGCCCCGACGGCAAGCTCCACCAGACCAAGGCGATGATCCCGGACCGCTGCTACGCCACGACGTACAAGACCATCATGGATGACTGCAGGCAGCATGGCGCCCTCGATCCCGCGACGATGGGCAGCGTGCCGAACGTCGGCCTCATGGCGCAGAAGGCCGAGGAGTACGGCTCTCACGACAAGACCTTCATCGCGCCCGGGGCCGGCACGATCCGGATCGTCGTCGCGTCCTCCGGCGAGACGCTCCTCTCGCAGAGCGTCGGCGAGGGTGACATTTTCAGGGCCTGCCAGACCAAGGACATCGCCGTCCGCGACTGGGTCAAGCTGGCCGTGAGACGGGCCAGGGCGACCGGTGCGCCCGCGGTGTTCTGGCTCGACAAGAACCGCGGCCACGACGCTCAGGTGATCAAGAAGGTCGAGACCTACTTGAAGGACCACGACACCAAGGGGCTCGAGATCCGTGTGATGACACCGGCCGAGGCGCTGAAGTTCTCCCTCGAGCGGATCCGCAAGGGCCTGGACACGATCTCCGTGACCGGCAACGTCCTTCGCGACTACCTGACCGACCTGTTCCCGATCCTGGAGATCGGCACCTCGGCCAAGATGCTCTCGATCGTCCCGCTCCTCGCGGGTGGTGGCCTGTTCGAGACCGGCGCCGGCGGCTCGGCCCCCAAGCACGTGCAGCAGTTCCAGAAGGAGGGGTACCTCCGGTGGGATTCCCTCGGGGAGTTCTCGGCGCTGGCCGCCTCGCTGGAGCACATCGGCAGCTCCTCCGGGAACGCCCGGGCCGCGCTGCTCGCCGAGACGCTCGACCAGGCGATCGGCAAGTTCCTCGACAACAACAAGTCGCCGGCCCGCAAGGTGGGGCAGATCGACAACCGAGGCAGCCACTACTACCTGGCCTGGTACTGGGCAGAAGCGCTGGCGGCGCAGTCGAAGGACAGGGAGCTGCAGAGTCGGTTCGCCACCATCGCCAAGCGGCTCGGGGAGAGCGAGGAGAAGATCAACACGGAGCTTCTCGGCGCGCAGCGGAAGCCGGTCGACATGGGCGGCTATTACCGCCCGGATCCCGAGAAGACCGCGGGGGCGCTGCGTCCCAGCGCCACGCTGAACGCCATCATCGACTCGATCGCCTGACCCGGATCGGGCCGACAGGAGGGTGCCCGGCGCCGGATCGACGGGCGGCGGTGGGTCGTGCGATCGCGGCGCGTCCGACCCCTGCCGGAAGGGGAGGCCGAGATGCGGCTCGATGAGCTGACCTGGCCGGAGTGCCGCGACTACGTGGAGCGAAGCGGCCAGCTGCTGCTACCGATCGGCACCTGCGAGCAGCACGGTCCTCACCTGCCGCTCGCGACCGACACGCTGGTCGCGGAGCATGTGGCCGACTGGCTCTCCTCCGAGACCGGCATCCTGGTGGCGCCCACCGTGTCCTACGGGGTCAACCTCCCCTGCGACCGGCTCTTCTGGGGTACCTCGAGCGTGACGCCCGAGGCGTTTCGAACCTACGTGGCGGAGGTTCTTTCCTGGTGGCGGGACCAGGGCTTCCGGCGCTTCCACCTGATCTCGTCGCACGGCGACCCGCTCCATCTGGAGGCGCTCAGGTCGCTGGAGCGGCCCGACGTCCGGGTGCGCGACCTCTGGGAGATGGACCTGTCAGACCTCCTGGAGGCGCAGGAGGGCGCGGGACACGCGTGCGAGGCCGCGACGTCCGTGATGCTGGCGCTCTTCCCCGACAAGGTCCGGCTGAATGAGGTGGTCGACTTCGAGACGCCCTGGGAGGAGTTCGCCCCCTACCTCCGGCACGAGCGCACCGATCCGGTCCCCGGGTCGCCGGGTCAGCAGGGGTTCCCCAGGAAGGCCACGGCGTGGAAGGGACAGGCGATCGTCCGGCGCATCAAGACCAGGGCCCTGGCCTGGCTGCTGAGCCCCTGAGCAAGCCCCGGCCCGATCCCGGGCGGCTCACGACCGGGCATCAGGGACGGACGGCCCGGGCGATCCCCCCTGGGCGCGCTTCCAGGTCTCGTGGGATGCCAGGACGCTGCCTCGCATGCTGATCATCTCCTCCGCGGTGGCGGCGGCCATGAGGTAGAGATCGACGCGGCTCCGGTTGTGCCAGGCCATGCCCAGCAGCTGACGCCAGAACTGGAACCGGGTCGAGCGCAGGAACCCCTCTTGCCAGACGATCCAGCACAGCACAACCAGGTCGCGGCGGTCTAACGGGACCGGACCGCGGGCCGGAGCGGCCTTCGGAGCCAGCGGCCGTCCCTCCTGCTTCGCCTGAGCGGCGCGGGTGGGGCGCATGCGCCGGTAGTAGCGGTACGCCCGGGCCAGCACCGCCGAGGGCTCGTAGGCCTGCCTCCAGAGATCCGCGAACTCCTGCAGGATCTCGGCGACCGGTCGCTGCGGCACGTAGTTCAGGTCCAGGCAATCGCTCGCCGCCGAGGCCGGCACCGTGTCCAGCGCCCGGCCCTCCCGTTCGAGTCGCGCAGCGAGCCGGGTCCCGGGAAGCGATCTGAGCAGACTGAACATGGCCGTGGGCACGGCGGTCTCCTCCAGGAACCGGATGACCCGGCCGCTGGCGCCTGGAGGTTCGCCATCCAGCCCGACGATGAAGCTCCCGACCACCGTGAGCCCGTTGGCGCAGATCGTCCGCACCATCTCCCCCGGGTCTTGCCGCAGGTTGTGCACCTTGTCGGAGCCGGCCAGCACCTTCTCGTCGGTGCTCTCGAAGCCGATGAACACGGGCCCAACGTTGGCCGCGGTCAGGGCGTCGATCATCTCGAGATCTCGCCCCAGGTCCACGGTGGCCTGGACCATCAGGCCGAACGGCTCGCCGCGCTCCCATTGCCACTGCTTGATCGCCGCGAGCAGCTGAAGCGCCCTGGGTCGGGAGCCGATGAAGTTGTCGTCGCCGATGAACACATGGCCCCGGTAGCCGGTGCGGTAGAGCGCCTCGAACTCCTGGAGCACCTGGGCTGGCGGTTTGGCGCGCACGCGACGGCCGTAGAGGCTCACGACGTTGCAGAACTCGCAGTCGTGGGGACAGCCCCTCGTGGTCTGGAGCACCACGTAGGCGTAGTCCCTCACCGTTACCAGATCGAACCTGGGTGCCGGGGAGGACTCGAGCGAAGGCGCCTCGGGCGCCGATATCACCCCCCGCCGGCCGCTGGACAGCGCTTCCAGGAGGAGCGGCACCACCGCCTCGGACTCCCCCTGGACCACGTGGTCGGCGCCCGCGTCGACGAGCTCCTGCGGCAGCGCCCAGGGGTAGAGACCTCCGACCACCACGGTCTTTCCCCGGGCCTTGGCCGCTCGCACCAGCTCGAGACAGGCCCGGCGCTGGGGCAGTATCGACGAGATGAGGACCAGATCGCTGTACGCCCAGTCCTCATCGGTCGGCGGGTGCAGATTGGCGTCGCACAGCCTGAGCTCCCAGGACTGCGGCAGCGAGGCCGCCACGGTCAACAGAGCCAGCGGTGGAGCGATCCCGCGGACGCCGGCCAGCCGCCGGGTGAGGTTCAGGCCCCAGTAGGAGTCTTCCTGCTGCGGGTAGAGGAGGAGTGCCTTCATGCGTCCCATTCTCGCCGGATCTTCGAGAGCTGCCTGGCGAATGGCGCGAATTGTACCACACGGATCGCGCGGCCCGGTCGGCCATCGGCGTGGGGCCAGGACCATTGCCCCAGATCCTGAGTCGTGCTGGCGTGACCAGGTGCCGGGGGTGACCTGCTGCTGTCATGGTCTTGCCGAGGCGGC
>JACQZM010000660.1 GCA_016213885.1 Candidatus Rifleibacteriota bacterium
AGCGCCTCGACCAGAGACAGGCCGGCGGCGGCGAGCCTGGGGTTCAGTCGCAACGCCTCGCCGAGCGACTCGGCCGCGGCCTCGGGGTGGCCCCGTTTGAGCTCCACGAGGCCCAGGTAGAAGTGGCCGTCCACGTACTCCGGGCGGTGGGAGAGCCCGATGGAGAGCTCCCTGGAAGCCTGCTCCAGCAGGCCCTCGGTGAAGAACTTCTTGCCCAGCTCGATGTGTCGGCTCGCGTGATCCGGAGCGATGGTCACCACGTTCCAGTACTCCATCGCAGCCTCGGCGATCCGGCCGGCCGACTCCAGCTCCCCGGCCCTGGCGAGCGCCGCCTCGTCCCGGTCCGTCACCTGCTGGACCACGGCCTTCAGGTCGGCCAGAGCGGCCTCGTAGCGCCCCTCTTTGAGGAGCAATCCGGCCCTCTCGTAGCAGCACTTGGTGAAGCCGGGGTTGATCTTGAGCGCCTGGTCGTATCGCTCCATCGCCTCCGGGATGCGGCCCGACTGCGAATACAGCGTGCCCAGCTTGAAGTGCCAGTCCGCCCATGTCGGATGAGCCTCGACGGTGCGTTGAGCCTCGCCGATCAGGTTCTCCACGTTCTCCAGCTCGGCCAGCACCTCGTCGAGGAAGGCCATGGCGGTCAGATTGGACGGCTTGGCCGCCAGCGCCTTCTTGACGCACTCCTCCGCCAGCCCGAACCGCTTCTGGCTGTAGTAGAGAGACCCCAGGCCGTACCACGCGCGGTAGTGACGGGCGTCGATCTCGATCGCCTTCAGGAAGCTCGTCTCCGACTCGGCCGGCTGGTCCATCTCGAAGAGGATCTGGCCCAGCGTGGAGTGGGGCTCCGCGTCGTCTTGCGAGAGCGCTCTGGCCTTCTCGGCGTGGAGCACGGCCTGGCGCGCCTTGCCCAGCATGCAGTAGACCCGCGCCAGGGCGAGCCACAGGGTCGTGCAGTCCTCGTCGAGCTTCAACGCTTCGCTGAGCGATCTGGCCGCCTCGTCGTACTGCCTGGCCTTGATGTGCTCCTTGGCGTGCAGGCAGTGGTCGACCACGGGCGAATGCGGTTCCATGCTGGCGCCGGCGGCCTGGACCAGCGCGTCGAGATCCGCGTTCGTGGCCTCCAGGTGTTGCATCACCTTGGAACGTTCCAGTCGCGCCGCATGCAGGTACACGTCGAGATTCGGGTTGGTGTACCCCTCTTCTCTCAGGCTCTCCCAGACGTTGATCGCCGACAGGTGGTTGGCGTTTCGAAAGTGCTCCAGTCCTTGCTGGAACTTGATCTCCGTGGAGCTTTTCATGGACCGTTCTGTCCTCTCCTGCAACGGATCCTCAGGTCTTCAGCTTCTTCTTCTTCGCGGCCGGGAACAGGATGTTGTTCAAGATCATGCGGTATCCCGGGCTGTTCTTGTGAAGCGACAGGTCGGTCGGGGGATCGCCCACGGCGTGCGAGAAGTCCTCCGGATCGTGCCCTCCGTAGAAAGTGAACGTGCCCCGGCCGAGGTTGCCGTGGATCAGCTTGGCCCGGTTCTGGTTCGGGCACTCCGCCAGGATTCGCACTCCCTTCTTGACGAAGTCCCTGTTGAACGAGGTCGTCTGGCCGAAGAAACCCTTGATCTCGTTCGTGTGGCACTGGGTCAGCATGGTCTCGACCGGGTCGATCTTCGCCGAGAACTCGAAGAGCGTGAAATCCTCCAGCTCCGGGTGGGCCACGTTCTGGTAGTTGGAGATGTCGATGTTCGAGTACTCGTAGATGTACGCCGAGGGGATCACGGAGAACCTCTCGAAGGCGAAGGTCTTGCCGAAATCGAGCTTCCCGTCGATGCTCGGATCTTGGCCGTCCCCGTCGATCTCCGGCGGCACGATGTCCACGCCTTCGGCGGCCAGGGCGATGTCGATCGTGTCGGTCGCGGAGCACATGGCGAACAGGAAGCCGCCGGTCAGAACATACCCCTTGATCGCCTTGGCCACCTCGCACTTGTGCTGCTGCACCTTGGCGAAGCCGGCCTCGCGGGCGTAGAGCGTGTACAGACGGACCTGTTCCTGGTACCAGGGCGCATTGTGGAAGGTGGCGTAGAACTTCCCGTACTGGCCCGTGAAATCCTCGTGGTGAAGGTGGAGCCAGTCGTATTTCGAGAGCTTGCCCTCCAGGACCTCCTTGTCCCAGAGCGTCTCGTAGGGGATCTTGGCGTAGACGAGCGCCAGGGTCACGGCGTCGTCCCATGGCCGCTTGTCCGGCGGCGTGTACACCGCCACTTTGGGCGGCTTCTCGAGGAGCACGACCTCCATGTTGCCCTTGCCGATCGCCTTGAGGATCTCCTCGCGCTGATCGGCCCCGATGATCTCGATGGACACCCCCATCAGCCTCGACTGCACCTGCAGCAGCCGGCTGTCAGGCGTGAGGAACGCCCCGCCCCGGAAGTTCAGGAGCCACTCCACCTTGAAGCCCTGCTGCAGCGCCCAGTAGGCGATTCCGTAGGCCCTCAGGTGGTCGGACTGCACCGCATCCATCGGGATCAGGCAGAACGTCTCCTGGGCGATGAGGGAACACGGCGCGACCAGCAGCAGAACGGCCACGGCGAACGCCAGTATCGTCTTGGGGTTCACGGTTCGCGTAGTCTAGCACACGAACGACTTCCGGTGAAGGGCGGGGCCGCCCAAGAGACGGCGCCTCGCCGGGTCCGGGCCGCGACCCGGAGCGCGGCCTTCGACCGGATCCCCTCCTCGCTCCCCGGCCACCGTCAAGGGGTGGGCGGCAGAGGTCCGTCGACGATCACGTCGCCGGGCGCTGATACGCCCCGCCCTGGATCGTGTGCTGCGAGGTCATGCTGGCTCCCTGGAACTCCTGCCGCACCACCCTGAAGTTCCCCCTGGCCGTCGGTTCCGCCACGTATCGAACCGGGCGGAGCCGGATCGCCGCGGGCTCGAACAGGACCCGGTAGAAGGCGAGCGATCGGGGGCCGAGCTGGAACGGCCCGGTGTCGCCGGGCTTCACGCCAGCCTGCCGGAGGTCGAGGGTGATCTGCTCCCGGATGAGCAGGGCGCCCTGCACGGCCACGGTGAGCTGGGCCGACCGGCTCATCCTCTGACCCCCGGAGGTGAGCACCATTACCACTCCCACGACGAGGCTCACCAGGCAAGCGCCGATGAGCACCTCCACGATGGTGAACGCTGCCCTGTCGTTGCCGCGCATCGGGGCCCTCTAGTCGCAATACCCCTGAACTAGCGAGAGGGTGGCTGCCGGCAAGGCTATCATTGAACGTGGGGCTGCGCCCCACACCCCCACCTCGAGGCCAGCGGAGCCGGCCTCGACCGGTCGCTTCG
>JACQZM010000200.1 GCA_016213885.1 Candidatus Rifleibacteriota bacterium
GGACGTCCTCGAGGAGGACGGCCAACGGCCTCGGTGTCGACGCTGCTCCGTGCACCGGCTGCGCTTCCTCTCGGCCACTCCGGCCGGCAAGAGGGTCCAGGCGCTGGTCCGGAGGCTTCGCGGCTGGCCGGCCGTGGCGATCGTCTCGTGCGGCCTCGTCGTCGGCGCGGTGCTGCTGATCAGAGGGCTGACCTCGACCGGGGAGGCGTCCCTGGTGGCGCTGGGGTCGGCCCAGGGGAAGCTCAGGCCGGCAACGGTGGCCGCGGCCCATCCGCTCCGGTTCGTCGGTACCCGGGCGACGTGGATCGGGGACGTGACCGGGGTCAGGGGCAGGAGCTTCGTTGCGAACCTGGGCGGAGGCACGGCGTCCGTGGAGCCCCGGCAGGTGGCGGACATGCCTCGACCGGGCGACAGGGTGGAGATCGACGGCCGCATCCAGGGGCGCACGGCAGCCGGCCTGATCTACGTCGAGGACGCGGTGCTGCGGGTGCTGGCCCGGTCCGGCGGGTCCGAGATGGACCGTCTCACCGATCGCTCGTTCGTGGGGCTGGCAGCGACGGTGGACATGCCGATCGGACGGCCGGGAACGAACAGGTCCAGGGTGCTGGCCGAGGCGGAGCGTGAGTGGGCCAAGAGACGCTAGGGGAGTGGTGTGATGGTCGGCAGATCGGGTGGCAACGTGCTCTGGATCGCCTTGGGCGTGCTGATGGTGGCTTCCATCGGAGCGATGATGCTGGCGACGGTGAGCCAGAGCAACCTGAGGCAGCTCGGGCTGCTCAGGGACGAGGCGCAGCTGAGGTGGACCGTGGTGACGGCGCTGGCCACGTTCGACAACCAGCTCAAGATGACCCCGTGGGCGCGCCGCTTCTACAAGGGCGGCGGCAAGGACGAGCACTCCACGACGCTCACCTACGGCAATCGCCAGTGCACGGTCTGGGCCCGCGACAGCCTCAGGAACAGCACGGTCCAGACCGGCACGACCGACGTGTTCGTCAGGGTGGCCGACCAGGACCTGGTGATGGGCGCGTACCAGCGGGTGAAGGTCACTCCGGCCGCGGCCACGAATCCCCGGGTGCTGGTGGTGCTGAGGGAGCTCGTGGTCAGGGAAGACCTGAAGGAGCGTGACGCCAGGGACCGGCTGCTCAAGGTCATGGAGGCGGACGAGAAGAAGGACGCCGATCTCATCGCCGAGACGGACGTCTGCTCCAGGGCGGCCCTCGAGGTCGCCGAGGAGGACGGCGCCCCGGAGAAGGCGGTCGGCGCGGCCATCGCCGCGGCTCCCGACGCGACCACGGAGAGGAAGTTCCGGGAGTCCATGTCCAGGGGTGCCCAGAAGGTGGACCAGGGCGACCTGGCCGCGGCGGTCCCGCTGTTCACGGAGGCTCTGTCCATCGCCGACGGATCGTCGTCGACCCAGCGTCCGCAACGGAAGATGGCCAGCCAGCTGGCGCTGGCCCGTGCGCTCTACGCCCTGGGGCTGTCGAGCACGGAGCCGGACCGCACCACGTCGCTGGACCAGGCGCTGAACCACCTGGACTCCCTGGTCGGCGAGTTCGGCAAGGGCTGCGCCGGCCCCACGGCGGCGTACCTCAGGGCCCAGCTGAGGGTCGTCCGGAAGAACGCCCAGACACCAGCCGAGCGGGACATGGCCCGGGCCCAGGCCCGGGACGAGCTGGCCAACACGCTGCTCGCCATCGCCCCGGGGGCGGTGTTCGAGGGCGGCTCCATACCGGTGGCGGACCTGGTGCCGCAGTTCGACGGGGTCTGGTCCATGCCGCTGGCCTACACCGACGCGTTCTTCTCGATACTGAGCATCCCGCTGCCGTTCATCGGCTACATCCCGATCCCGTGGCCGGTGCTCCAGCGCCTCTCCCTGACCGACGACGAGGGCAAGAGCTCCCGGGTGATCATGGTCAGCGGGATCATGGTGCCGCTCCTGTGGCTGCGCGACGGTTCGGCGCTGGTGGCGGAAGACTGGTCCAGCGCGGCCGGATCCTCCCTGATCCTGCTCGATCGGACCGGCCAGGTGCTGCAGCGATTCAGGGACGTGACACTCCACTCCACCCGCGAGTCCGGCGGCGTGGTCCTCTCGCCGGCGGGGAACCAGCTCGTGTTCTACGGCAAGGTCGGCGACTCCGAGGGCTCCAGCTACTGGGTCCAGGACCTGAAGGGCGGCTCGCCCCGCCGTATCCTGGGACCGTTTCCCCAGGCCAGCAGCTTCTCCACGGACCATGATCCGGTCCAGTTCTCCGGCGACAAGCAGTGGGTCGCGTACGTGGACCCCGCGGCGGGGGTCCGGGTCGCTCACGCCGACTCTTTCCTTTCGGGGACGGTGGCCGGCCGGACCGTGTCGAGCCTCGTGACGAAGGGCGATCAGGTGAGCGCCCCCGGGATCGTGTGGGGCGCGCCTCCGGCTCCGGGGGCCTCGTCGCTGCTGGTCCTGCTGCCGGAGTCGCTCGACGAGAACCCGCCCCCGAGGCGTCTGAAGCTGGTGGAGCCCGTGACCGGGGTGCCCTGGGAGTCTCCCCCGTTGCCGTCTGACTTCACGCCGACCCTGGTGGTCCCGTTCCGCGACAAGCCCAGGCTGATGGTGTTCGGAAGCGGCCGGTGCGCCACCATCGAGTACGGCGCCAGCGGGTTCATCGGCGGGTTCGAGATCAAGACGCTCCCGGGCGGACCCTACGGAAACAGGCCTGGCCGGGGGCCCGGCGACGTCGTCTATCTCTCGGGATCCAGGCAGGGCCCGGGCCTCTACCGATGGAACATGGGGACCAGCGATCCGGTCTTCTTGCCCCTGAAGCCGGAGACCGGCCCCGGCGAGTTCCGGCTGGTGCTCTACCCCGTGAGCTACTGACTGCCACGCCGGGGGCGTGGAGGAAGAGATCCGATCGGCGTCGCGCTCGGGGGAAGGGAAGAGGAGGGGATCCGGATTGAGGTCGCGCTCGGGGGCGCGACTCGGACCCGGCGAGGCGCCGGGTCTTGGGCGTCGGATCGCGCGGTCCCGCGGCGGGCCAGGGCCAGCTCGCGGTGAAGCTGGCGGACACGCTGACGACCCGGAGCGCACCATGTCTTCGAAGCTGTTGATTACCGGGGGTTGTGGCTTCATCGGCTCCAACTTCGTGAGGCTCGCCAGGCGGGTCCGGCCCGGGCAGGCGCTGGTGATCCTCGACAAGCTCACCTACGCGGGCAACCTCGAGAACCTCGACGGGCTCCTCGACGACCCCGAGGTGAGCCTGGTGCGCGGCGACATCGCGGACCGCCGATGCGTGGCCGCAGTGCTCGACCGCGGCGTCGACCGGGTCGTGAACTTCGCCGCGGAGTCCCACGTGGATCGCTCGATCGAGGATGCGTCCGCGTTCATCCAGACCAACGTGGTGGGCACCCAGGTGCTCCTGGAGGAATGCCGCCGGGCCGCGGTGAAGCGGTTCCTCCAGGTGTCCACCGACGAGGTGTACGGCTCGCTGGCTCCGCCCGCCTCGGCGAGATCCGATGACCCGCTGACCCCATCGAGCCCGTACAGCGCTTCCAAGGCAGCCGCGGACCTGTTCGCCCTGGCGGACCACAAGACCTACGGGACCGACGTCGTCGTCACCCGGGCAACGAACAACTACGGCCCCTACCAGTTCCCGGAGAAGATGCTCCCGCTCATGATCACGCAGGCGCTGGAGGACCGGCCGCTTCCGGTCTACGGCGACGGGCTGCAGATCAGGGACTGGATCCACGTGGAAGATCACTGCGAGGGCCTGCTGCTGGCGCTGGAGCGGGGGCGACCCGGCCGGATCTACCACCTCGGCGCCGGCGAGGAGCACACCAACCTGGACATGGTCCATCGCCTGCTGGCCCAGCTGAAGAAGCCGCCGACGCTGATCAAGCACGTCACGGACCGACCGGGGCACGACCGACGCTATTCCCTCGACACGGGCTCCACGAGGGACGAGCTGGGCTGGGCCCCCACGCACACCCTCGAACGAGGACTGGCTCAGACGATCGAGTGGTACCTCTCCCACCGTGGCTGGTGGGACAAGATCAAATCAGGGGAGTACCGATCCTACTACGAGCGGCTGTACGGCACCGGTGGCCGGTACGCTGCCACGACGTCCGAGGTGACCCGTGGAAGTCAAGTGCCTTGACCTTCAAGCTCAGTACGCGCGCATCGAGAAGGAAGTGCAGGAGGCCGTCGCCCAGGTGTTCCGGGAGCACAACTTCGTGCTGGGTCAGCCGGTGACCGACTTCGAGAACGAGCTGGCGCGTTACCTCGGATGCCCCCACGTGGTCGGCGTGGCCTCCGGCACCGACGCCCTGATCGTCGCGTTCATGGCGCTCGGGGTAGGCCCGGGCGACGCCGTGATCACCACGCCGTACAGCTTCTTCGCCACGGCCAGCGCGGTGAGCCGGGTGGGAGCCAGGCCGATCTTCCTCGACATCGACCCTGTCACCTGCAACCTGGACCTGGGCCGGGTGGAAGCGTTCCTCTCGACGTGCCGGTGGAGCAAGAGCCGCAAGGGAAAGGTGCTGAAGGACCCGACCGGCAAGCTGATCGTCAAGGCGATCGAGCCGGTCCACCTCTACGGCCTGGCGTGCGACATGACCCGGATCGACAGGATCGCCGGGGAGTACAACCTGGCGGTGGTCGAGGACACGGCCCAGGGCATCGGGTCGAACCACGGCGGAGTCAAGGTGGGCACCTGGGGCGATTTCGGCTGCTTCTCGTTCTACCCGACCAAGAACCTCGGAGGGTGCGGCGACGGCGGGGCGCTGGCCACCAAGGACGAGGAGCTGGCGCGGCAGGCCCGGATGATCCGGGAACACGGCTCGAGCCCCCGGTACATCCACCACACGCTGGGAATGAACAGTCGCCTGGACACGCTCCAGGCCGCCGTGCTGAGGGTCAAGCTGAAGTACATCGAGCAGTGGAACGACGAGCGACGCCAGCGAGCCGCCACCTACGGCCGCATGATGGAAGACGCCGGCCTGGTGGCTCGCACGCCCGACCAGGTGACGGCGGGGCTGTTGACCCTGCCCCCGCTGGACCGGGGCAACGAGCACAACTTCCACCAGTTCGTGGTCCGTTCGACACGACGGGACCATCTCGCCCGGACGCTGAAGGCGGAGTCGGTCGGCCACGCCGTCTACTATCCGCTGCCGCTGCATCACCAGCCGGTCTACAAGAAGATGGGTTTCGACGAGACCGGCTGCCCCAACGCCGTGGAGGCCAGCCGTCAGACGCTGGCGCTGCCCATCTACCCGGAGCTGACCTCGGCCCACCAGGAGGCCGTGGTGGCGGCATTGTCGAAGGCGCTTCTCTAGCACTACAACGAAAGATCCCGCCCTACTGCGGCCGGCTGCGACGAACGCTGGCTGCGTCATCGTCGCGAAAGGTCCTCGATGTACTGTTCAAGTACACCTCCGGTCCTTTCGCTCCTCTTCCTTGCCAGCCTTCGCCATCCCAGGATTCGCCGCCACCAGGCCACGGCGCCGGCAGCGATCGCCAGGACCCGACCGGTGCTCACGAGACGGTCTCCCTGCCGCGAGATCTGTCCGAGGGCGACCAGCCTGTCGATCCGTGAGGACAGCATCTGCCGGCTCCCGTAGCGGCTCCCGAGCTCCTCCACGGAGACGGTCCGCTGGACCCGCAGTTCCTCCAGGATCCTGATCCGCCGGGCGGTCTCGCTCATGTTCACCAGGTGGAACGTGGCGTAGCCCAGCAGGTTATGGACGACGGCGGCATAGATCAGCACCGCGGCCGTGCCGGTGACGGTCCGGTCAGGAGCGGCCGGCAGGGCCGCCACGGCCAGGAGAAGCGCCGGTCCGTTCCCCACGAGAACGGCGGCCAGGGCCATCGCCTGGGTCGACGGCCCCCTCCCGAGGAGCCGGGCGGCCCAGGTGAGCGCCGCCAGCACGGCCAGCACCAGCGCCGGGGAGCCCGCGAGCGCCATCAACAGCCACCAGGATACCGGACCTGGCTGGTGGACCGTCACCCGTCACCCCGCCGGAGGCCCAGGAACCGGCGAAGCAGGGCGAAAGCCGTCGCCAGCGCCCATCCCGCCCGGGTCGCCGACAGCGATCCGCCGGCCCGGGTCGCCAGCCCCCCGGCACGCCGAAGAACAGCCCGACCAGACCGCCGAGATGGGAACGGGGCCGAGAGAGTCGCCACACTGCCACGTGGAGCAGCAGGCACAGGGCGAACGATGACGCCCCCAGGCCCGGGGCGAACCAGCTCACAGGCACGACCTCCCGTCGGATCCACTCTCCACGACGGACCGGCCCCGAGTCAAGCCGCGGGGCCCGGGCGGTGGCGCACCCACGTGACGAGCGTCAGCAGTCCGAGACCGGCGATGCCGACCAGCGCCAGCCCCACGCCCGCAAGATGACGCACCGGCACGTACCTGAACACGATCTCGTGGGCGCCTTCCCGGACGTGCACGGCACGGAACGCCAGGTTCGCCCGGCGGACCGGCGTGGGCTCGCCGTCCACGGTGCAGCGCCAGTCGGCGGTGTAGCCGTCGGCCAGGGTGACGTATCCCGCGACGGGAACGCGGGCCGCGATCCGGACCTCGCCTGGCCCGGAGTGCGTGACGCGCAGCGTCAATGCCCCGCCCGGCGGCGAGGCCCTGTCGGCGACGGTGGGCGCCGCCTCCCCCGGCGCCAGGAAGAGCGGAAGCTCCTCGCCGGGCCGGGCGGCCCTCACGCTCTCCACCACCTCGTGGTCGGTGGCCACCCGGACCCGGGTCGCGAAGCCCAGCCGGTCACGATCGACCCCGGCCACCCGCCTCAGGGCCCACAAGGGGAGCTTCTTCAACGCGGTCCAGAAGGGGCGCAGGTAGTAGAGATCGTACTCGGGATCGGCGGAAAGCGAGCCGATGCCGAACCACATGGGCGCCCGGTAGAAGTTCAGCCGGTGGATCTGCCATCGGTAGGCGCCGGGCACCGATGCCGGCGCCGGCTCGAACGCCGGGCGGCAGGCGTCCCGGAGCTGGGTACCGGGGGGAAACACGGCGAGCACTGCGACGCGGCGCTGCTCGAAGGCGAACGTCGTGACCGGCCGGTCCAGGCAGGGATGACGCTGAAGCTGCCGGTTCTGAGCCACATCCAGGCCGGGAAGGTACGTGTCGATCAGCACCAGCGCCACCAGCGCCGCCCCCGTTCGCCACGGTCCGAGGAAGCCGGCCCGCGCGGTCACCAGCAGCAGCGCCGACAGCCCACCGACGAGCGCGGCGCCGCTCGGGCCGGCGCCGATGGCCAGCGCCGTGATCGCCGGCAGCGGCAGGAGCACCAGGCGCCAGAGGAGCCGGCGGTCGAACGCCGCGGAGGCCATGGCGATCGCGACGACCGGGCTGACCAGCGCAAGCAGGGTCGCGAACGTCCCGGCCAGGGGAACTCCCACGACCGGCAACGCCCACGCGGGCTGGAGCCAGAGCGCCCAGGCCACAAGAAGCGCCGCCGTCGCGCCGGCGATCCGGCGACACGACGGCACGGCCGCGGCCACCACCACGAGCACGACCGCCGCGACCAGGCCGACGAGCGGCGGCATGATCGGGGCCAGGTCATCGGGCGGGAGGACGAGCCACGGCTGGAAGCAGTCCACCGCCCCGACCAGCGCCAGCACCAGGAACCCCACGATCAGGCTGGCGTGGTGGCCCAGGCAAGATGCGGGCGAGCCCGTGGCCAGAAGCCACGCCTCGACCCTCTCCGCGCCTATCCCCGCCATCAGCGGCAGGCCGATCGCCAGCCCGAACACGGCGAAGTGTTCCAGCGTGTGGACCGTGCTCAGCAGGGGGAGGATGTGGAACGAGATGCGGGAGAGCCCCCAGTCCGGCCCCAGCGCGATCCACAACCCCCAGACGGTCGGCACCAGCACGGGCAGGACCAGCCCGCGCCTTCCCTCGAAGACGCCCACGAGGGCCAGGAAGAGCCCGACGAGACCCGGAAAGAACAGGTACTCGGAGAACCGACCCGGCCGCAGCTTGATGCCGATCCGGTCCTCCAGCGAAGGCGGTCCGAGAGTCGACGCCGCCTCGATCCTCCGGAACAGACGGCCCAGGATCTGCTGCGCCCGGACGTGGAGCGGCGACACCATCCGGGCGAGGTCCTGCGGGAGGATCGGCGCCACCTGCTGTTCCGGCGTCGCCAGGAACCCGCCGTCGGGGAAGGAGTCGGTCCTGCTGAGAGAAACCCGCAACGAAGGGACGATCTCGGAGCGATCCATGACGATCGCCAGGCTCCGCGGCGCCACCAGCGCGACCAGCGCCGCCGCGACGACCCGGAATCGCCGCGAGGGGCCGGGGGCGCCGGACCGACGCCCGTTCAGAGCGCAGTGGACCGCCGCGAAGAGGGCGAGCGCGTAGAGTCCCGGGACGAACAGCAGCGAGGACAGGGAGTGGACCGCCAGCACGAGAGCCAGAGCCGCCCACTCCCGTGGTGAGCGCTCCGGGCCCGCAAGGCGCACGACCAGGGCCATCTCCAGCGGCAAGAAGGTGACGATCTCGATGACGCCGTCCTGACCGCAGACCTGGCCGAACGTGCTCCCCAACAGCACGGTCGAGAGGACCATCAGGGGCCCGGCCGGCCCCCGGAGCAGCAGCCGGGCCAGCCAGTGCATGCCCAGGGCGAACACCAGGAAGTGGGCCGCCAGGTACCAGAGGTACAGGTCCAGGGTCGTCCCTCCGATGATCCTGTCCACGAGGGCAGCCAGGAGAAGGCCGACCTCGCCCGACGGAGCCACGATGAACTGGTACAGGTAGGGCTGGCCCGCGTGGGTGAACGGGTCCCAGAGCGGCAGCTCCCCCTGTCTCATGCAGCGCGCCACGAAGTGGAAGTTGGAGTAGGTGGCGAAGGCGTCGTGGGTCACGACCCTGGACCCATGGAGCAGGAGCGGCGACTGGTAGATGACGAACAGGCCGACGGCGACCACGACGAGCCAGACGCATCCCGGGGACGTGGGATGGTCCAGGGGCCCGGGCTGTCCGGTCGGAGAGCTGTCCACGTGAGCGGCTGGAACCGTCGGAGGCTCGACCCTGTCGAGCGTGCGAAGCCGCTCCAGTGTATCTCAAGGAAAGCCGGAGCCGCCAGCTCCGGCGGTCCGGCCGGGTGCGTCGGCGGTTCAGCCGAGCTTCTTGGACAGGGTGACGGTCGTGCCCTTTCCCGGTGCGCTGACGATCTGGAGATCGTCGACGAGGCCGGCCGCGAGCTCGAGCCCTCTGGGAGCCGCGCCGCCTGCCTGGTCGGCGGACCGGGCTCCCACGGGCCGGGCCGGGCTGAACCCCCTGCCCTGGTCGCTCACCACCACCCTGACCGTGTGGTCCGCGCAGTGCACGGTCACGTGAACGAATCCCCCGTTCTCCGTGGCGTAGGCATGCCGGAAGGCGTTCGTGCCGACCGCCTCCACCGCCCGTACGAGATCAGCGGCGGCACCCGGCTCCAGGCCCGTCGAACGCGCCAGAGCCTCCACGAACGACACGAGCTCACGGTTGTTCACGGTGCTCGCGTAGAGCGCCAGGCTTCCGAGGTTCGTCCGCGCCGGCGCCCTGTCGCAGGTCAGCTGGATGACCGTGATGTCGTCCTCGATCTGCCGGGTCGAGTGGCTCGAGCCCCTCGCCTCGTAGCCGAGCCCTCGCATGAACTCGTCCAGGTCCCCGTGACCCGGCGCGCGGAGAAGCTCGATCAGGTGCTCGTTGGTCTCGACCTTGCCGCCGCCGCTCTCGAGATGGTAAATCCCGTCGGTGAAGAAGGTGAGCTGGTCGCCCGTGGCGAGGAAGATCTCGCCCTGATTGTAGCGGGCCTTCGGAAATATGCCCAGGAACGGTCCCCCGACCCCGAGCTCCACGACGTTCTGTCGATCCCTGGTGACCAGGATCGGGAACTCGTGCCCACCGTCAGCGAACTTGAAGGAGCCGGTGGCCGGGTCGAGGATCCCGTAGAAGAGGGTGGTGGAATCCTGGCTGCCGTAGTCTTTGATGATCAGCTGGTTGACCCTCTCCAGCACCACTGCCGGGTCTTTCCCCGAGAGGGCGACGCCTCTGAGAAGGGTGCGGGTCAGCACCATGACCAGGGAGGCGCCGACCCCCTTGCCGGCCACGTCACCGATGACGATCCCGCAGAGCCCCTGGCCCAGATCGATGAAATCGTAGAAGTCGCCGGCGACCTCCTCCGCGGGCCGGAACGCCGTGGACAGCCGGTAGCCGTCTATGGACGGCGGGGACGAGGGGATCAACCCGCGCTGCACTTTGAACGCCAGGTCCAGCGCCCGGCGCGTGCGGGTCTGGTGCTCGGCGATCTTCTGGTAGGCCGTGGCCAGCGCCTCGATCTTCTCCTCCAGGAGCGACCGGGCCTTGTCCAGCTCCAGGTTCTTCCGCAAGACCTCGTCTTGCAGCGCCTTCACCCGCAGGTGGGATCGGATCCGCGCCTTGAGCTCCTCGATCTTGAACGGCTTGGTGACGTAGTCCGTGGCACCGATGTCGAGCCCCCGGATCTTGTCCTCCACGTCGCTCTTGGAGGTGACCAGAATGACCGGAAGCCGCTCCGTACCGGGGGTCTGTCGGATCAGCTCCAGGACCTGGTAGCCGTCGAGCTCCGGCATCTCGATGTCGCACAGGACCAGGTCAGGAACGGACCGGGCTATCTCGTCGATGGCGGCCCTGCCGTTGTTCGCCACGCGGACCCTGTAGCCAGCCCGCTCCAGCAGCATCCGGAGCATGGCGGTGGTGGCCGCGGAGTCATCAGCGACCAGCACCTCTTGTTGCTGTGCGCCAGGAGTCATGGGCAGCTCGGTCCCCCCGACACGGCACGATGGACCACCGGTGAGGCGATCGGCGTCGTGCCGAGCGGAGTATACCAAACCCCGGTTGGGCCCACAATCTGGCCCGGGAGGGCCTGTCGGTGAACGATCCGGCCGGCCGCCCGCCACCGCAGAGGTTCCTGGGGTTCTGGGCGCTGCTGTGCCTCGGGGCGCTCCTCGGCACGGCGTACGTCGTCCTGTCCGGGGTGGGGACCGAGCGGGAGGCCTGGCAGCTCCTGGTGGAGCGGCTCCGCACGTTCGGCCGATGGCCAGGATCGGTGGTGGTACTGCTGCTGATCTACTGGGCCGGGTCGCTGTGCGCCATGCCGGGCCCACTGCTCTTGGCCGTGATGGTCACGTGCACCGGGCCGCTGGTCGGCCTGTGCCTCTGCCTTGCCGGCACGGCGCTCTCGTCGAGCACGGCTCACCTGGTCTCCAGGTGGCTCGGTCGGGCCTACCTGGAGGCGACTCACCCCGGGGTGCTGGCCCGCGCCCAGGTGCTTCTCGCGACGAGGCCATGGCTCCGGGTCCTCCAGATGAGGCTCATCCCGATCTTGCCGTTCCATGTGACGAACGCGGTGTGCGGCCTCGCCGGCGTACCCATCGGCCCGTTCGCCCTGGCGACCATGGCGGGTGTGCTGCCCAGGATGCTGGTCTACCTGTACTTCGTCCAGGCGCTGCTGGCCGGCCTCGCGTCGCCGGAGCGGATCTTCTACCTGAACCTCGCCGTCAGCCTCACCCTGCTGACACTCGTGACGGTCGTGGGCGTCGTGCTCGATCGGTGGCTGCTCAGGGATTCGCGTTCGGCTCCCTGACCTCCGGCCCCAGAACCCGACGCTGCACCAGGTCGTCTCGTCTCGCCTCCATCTCGAGGATCTCGTGGCGGCCGGTCCTGAGCGCCTCCGGAAACGGGTCCGGGCGCCCGAGCGACATCCCCGATCCCTCCGGGTGCGTCTCCGGCATGGCCACGACAGGCTCCCTGGAATAGCCGTTGGTGATCGTCACCAACCGGTCGAGAACGAGTGCGGCGTCGCGTCCCCGGATCGGCTCGTGGCCCCGGAAGGCGCCCCTCTCGTCCTGCATGAGCCCATGCACGATGGCGGGCCGGACCAGAAACCAGGTCGGATGTCCATACATCGCGAAGTCGGTGTAGTGCCCCGGCGGGTAGACAGGGAAGAACCTGATCAGGGTGTAGTGCGCTTCGAGACGCTCCAGCACCTTTCTCAGGATCGCCGCCAGGGTGTACCTGGGCACCTGCCTTTCCCACCAGCCTCTCTCCCAGACCGGTGCGAAAAGGCGCTCGGCGAGAGCCGCCTCCACCTCGAACAGCCCCCAGCCCTTCTGAGGGACCCACCGCTCCTGGTGGTCCAGCGACCGATCGAGCGGAAACACCTCGCCGTCCCGGGAGTTCACCAGCCGCATGAACCTCCCGAGAAGATACGCGACCTCGAACCGGGTGAGCGGCTGGTCGGCGTTCAGGTCGGTGCCGCGGTAGTGGTCGAAGAAGTGGCTACCCGCAAGCCCGAGGAGCAGCTCCTCCGAGTAGGGGCGCATGAAAGCGCTCCGGGTGGGGCGGCTCTTCACGGGCCGCTCCTGGACGATCCGGCTCTTGTAGTAGTCGACGATCCGGTGGTCGAGCACTCCACCTTCCACTCGACGGTGGAAGTGGGACGCGACGAGGCCGAGAGCCACGACCCCCAGCGCCGCCACCACCACCCGCGCCCGATGTCTCGATCTCATCCCGCATCACCTTTCGGCGAGCCGGGCGGCGGAACGAAGATCGGACAGGCCAAGTTCCGCCCGATCAGCAGGACGGCCGGGAAGAGCCGGATGGGACGCGAAAGAAAAAAGAGGACCGGCCATCTCGGTTTCCCCCAGGCCAGCCCTCTTTCAGAAGGCAGCTCTCTCTGGCAGAGAGAGCGCGGGTAGACCCTAGCTCACCGTGGTCAGCGAGCTGGCAACCTTCTGGATCAGCGTGTTCACGCTGCCGCCGGTGGCGTTCAGGGCGGCGATGGCGACGACCGCGATCAGGCCGAGGATGAGGCCGTACTCCACGAGACCCTGGCCTTCTTCATCTCGTCGCACGAACAGGTTCTTGATCCTCTTCAGCATTGTGTAACTCCTCCTGTAGGGTTACGTTCTTGCGGGCTCACCTGGCCCGCACTACTGACCGAACACGAGATCGAAACTAGCTCACCGTGGTCAGCGAACTCGCGACCGCCTGGATCAGGGTATTGACGCTGCCACCCGTTGCGTTCAGCGCAGCGATGGCGACGACCGCGATCAGGCCGAGAATCAGACCGTACTCCACGAGACCCTGGCCCTCGTCATCCCTGCGAACGAACATAGACCTGATCTTCTTCATCGCCTGGTTCTGGCGCCTTCCACGGGTACCTCAGGGAGCAAGCTCCTCTCGCAGCAAACCTGTAGCAAGAACAGTACCATCAGGACCGGGGCCGCTCACTCGTCTCGGGGCCCGAAAACACCGTCCAGGTGAGGCCTGGGCATGCCCGGCGCCATGACTTCGGCGCCACCGCCCTCACAGCTGAGGTTCATTTGCCGCTTCAGGCGTGGTCGAAGTACCACAGTCCACCGGTCGTCGACAACCCGCCCTGGTTGCGGGTTTCCGTACATAGCTGGCAGTATTTCCTGTTATTTTGTACCGTCCTGGCGCAAGATGTCGCAGACATGGCTTCGACGAAGCACTACTTCACCGGCGATGCGGGCGATTCTCCCGGCCTGCGGCAGGTGACGCTCCGGTGGCGGGGGATGACGATCCCCTGGGCCACGGCGCCCGGCACCTTTGCATCGGGCCGTCTGGACGAGGGCACCTGCATTCTGCTCGACGCGGCCCGGTTCACCCCGGGCCAGTGGCTGCTCGATCTCGGGTGCGGCAGCGGCGCCCTGGGTCTCTTCCCACACCTGGTCTCCGAGGGTCTCACCAGCGTTCTCGTCGACATCAACCCCACGGCGGTCCGCTGTGCCAGGGCCAACGCCCGCGGCCTGGGCGTCGATAGGGCGCTGGTCGTGCACGGGCACGCCGCCACAGCCGTCCTCCCGGGCCGATTCGACGTGGCCCTGATCAACCCACCCATCCGGGCGGGACGGAAAGTGGTCGAAGAGATACTGTGGGGAGCCCTCTCGTCGCTTCGACCGGGCGGATCGATCTACCTCGTGGCCCGGGTGCGGCAGGGAGGATGGACCCTGGCCACGCTGCTGGGCCGCCGGCTCGGTCAAGAGCCGCAGCTGATCAGCAGACGCAAGGGGTACCTGGTGTTCCACGGCGTGAAGTCGTCGAAAGGCCATCCGAACTATGAACCGAAGGACGTTGCGGCAGCCGGAACGTGAACCGGTGCAGGCCGGGGGAAACCCCCACGAGGCCGCCGGGATCATCTGTCTCTCCCTGGCGATGCTGGTGATGGCCGGCGTGTGGCTGGACACCAAGGGGTCGATCCCTCATCTGGTCAGCTCCCTGTTCAAGCTCCTGGGGGTGGGGGCGTGGTACGTGGTGCTCAGCCTGCTCCTGGCCGCCGTGAAGAAGTTCCAGGGGCGGGTCCTGGTGCCCTCCAGCCGGCACCTCGGCGCCTGGCTCATGCTGTTTCCGCTGCTGGCAGGCCTGATCCAGGGCGTTGCGAAGGTCACCCTGGATCTCTCCCACAGGCTGTCGGGCTGGCCGTTCGTGGCCGGAGCGCTGGGGAGCCTCTTCCCACCCCGATCCGATCCCGGCGGCGCCATCGGGTTGCGGGTCTTCAATTTCCTGTCGAGCCTGCTGGGGACCTACTCGGCGACGATCCTCCTGTTCGGGTCCACTCTGGCGCTGGTGGCTGCCTACTCGGACATCTCGTTCGTCACGATCTCGAGGTGGGTCGCCGCGGGCGCCCGGTGGATGGCCAGGTCCGGCCTGTCCAGCCTGGCCGTGCCGCTGGTGTTCGCTGCTCGGACGGCGTGGACAGTGCTGACGGCGCTTCACGGCCTCGTCTTCATCCTCCTCAAGGATCTCGTGGTCCTGGCCGTGCGGTTCTCCGAGATCGTCGCGGACCTGAGGGAGAAGCATGCCAGTCTGGCCGAGGAGGTCTACCTGTCCGACGGCGCCGCCACCCTGTCCGGAGGGCTCTCGGCGCCGCTGCCCGACTACCTGGCCAGCGACGGGCCCATGGTGAGCCCGGTGGTGGTGCCCCGGGCGCCCCAGCCGGCGCCACCGCCCGTCGTGGTCCGAGCTGGCGCCAGGCCCGCGGCCAGCCCGCCGGCGGCACCGGCCAGACCGCCTCCCTCGACCGACGAGGCCGTGGCGCCCGGGACCGACAGGTCGATCGCCGCCGGCCCCGGCAACCCGAGTCAGGACCCTGCCGGTCGCGAGGCCGAGCGCCAGGAGACGGCCAGGCGGTCTGGCGCCTCCGTGGCCCCTCGTCCGGCCGGCCCGCGGTTGCGGGTCGCGAGCCCGGCGCCGACGGCGGATCGTCCCGACGAGCCGCCGATCCCCGCCGCGGCGATCGTTCTGGCGAGGAACCGGGCCGCGCAGACGGCCAGGGCCCGGGCCAGGTCGGTGGCCGAACCCCCGGCAACCGCGGAGGCCACCGCGACGGCGGAGCCGCCGAAACCGGCCGCCGCCCCGGAGCCGGCGGTCGAGGTCGTTGTCGACCGGCCCGCCGACTCGACCGCCACGGCGTCGGCACCGGCGTCCCCGGTGGCGCCGACCGCGCCGCCGACCGCTGCTCTGGCTGCGGTCCCTGCCGACGATCCGGAGACCCACGCCGATGGCGAGAGCGTTGCCCTGAAGCCCCCGGAGCCGGCCCGCCCGGCGGCCGCGGAGTCCGCGGATGCGCCGCAGACGGCCTCTCCGGAAGACGATCTCTTCGGGCCCAACGGATGGGCCTGCCAGCCGGCCCCGACCCAGGAGGCGTCGCCCCCCGTCGTCCAGGCGCCGAAGGCGCCGGCTCCTCAGCTGCGAGTGCTGCCCCCTCCGGCGCCCAGGATCGAGCCCAAGGTCAGACGGCCCCCGATCGTCATCCCTCCGGCTCCGGACCATCTGTTCAACCAGCTCCCCGGGCTCGATCCCGATCAAGAGAACGAAGAGGAGCTCAGGACCAAGGCGAACAAGATCGTGGAGACCCTGGGCCAGTTCAAGATCGACTCGGAGATCACCCACATCACCCAGGGCCCTGCGGTGACCCAGTTCGAGCTCAGACCTGCGGCCGGCGTGAAGCTCTCGTCGATCCATGGTCTGGCCAACAACCTGTCCATGTCGCTGGCCACCAAGGCGATCCGCATCGAGGCGCCGATTCCGGGCAAGCCCGCCGTGGGCATCGAGGTGCCCAACAGGAAGCTGTCGGTGGTCCCGATCCGGAAGGTCGTCGGCTCCCCCCAGTTCAAGGACTCCCGGTCGCTGCTCACCTTCGCGATCGGCGAGGACATCGCAGGCGAGCCGGTCGTCGGAGATCTCACGCGGATGCCCCACCTGCTGGTGGCCGGCACCACCGGCAGCGGCAAGTCGGTCTGCATCAACGCGCTCCTGACCTCGATCCTCTCCAGGTCCAGCCCGGACCAGGTGAAGTTCATCCTGATCGACCCGAAGCGAGTGGAGCTGTCGGTCTACAACGACATCCCGCACCTCGTCACCGAGGTGGTCACGGACCCGCAGGACGCGTCCCACGCCCTCAAGTGGGCGGTCATGGAGATGGAGCAGCGGTATCGGTTCCTCTCCCGCCTGGGCTTCAGGAACATCAACGGGTACAACGAGGCGCAGGCCACCGGGCAGCTCGTGTCTCCAGGACCCGACCTGGAGCTCCCCGATGTGCCCATGCCCTACATCGTGGTCATCATCGACGAGCTGGCGGACCTCATGATGGTGGCGCGGAAGCAGGTGGAGGAGTCGATCGTCCGGCTCACCCAGATGGCCCGGGCCGTGGGGATCCACGTCGTCGTGGGCACGCAGCGGCCCAGCGTCAACGTGATCACCGGCGTGATCAAGGCGAACATGCCGAGCCGCATCGCCTTCGCGGTGGCGCAGAATGTCGACTCCAAGGTCATCATCGACGCGGTGGGCGCGGAAAAGCTCCTCGGCAAGGGCGACATGCTCTACCTGCCCGTGGGCGAGATGCGAGCCCAGCGGCTGACTCATCTCAAGATCGGCTATAACCGTGCTGCCCGGATCGTGGAAGAGATGGAGGCCAGAGGTCTCATCTCCGGCCAGGAGACCGGCAAGAGGCGGAACGTCCTGATCGCGCCCGGCGACATCGAGAGCCAGCTCGGATAGTCCCGACAGGGGCCGGATTGGCGGTGCTGGGCAGGAGGTCTTGAGATCACGTGGCCGATCTACATATATATAACAGCCTGACCCGCAAGAAGGAGCCGTTCGTCCCGCTGGTGCCCGGCAGGGTGACGATCTACCTCTGCGGGCTCACCGTGTACGACGACTGGCACCTGGGACATGCGCTCCAGGCGATCCTGTTCGACACGTTCAGGCGGTACCTGAAGAGCCGCGGTCTCGCCGTGGTGTTCGTGAACAACTTCACCGACGTGGACGACAAGATCATCAACCGCGCCGCCAGGGAGGGGGTGAGCCACGGCACCATCGCCGACCGGTACGTGAAGAGCTACCTGGAAGACCTTCCAACGCTGAACATCCTGCCGGCGGACCACCAGCCCCGCGCGACGGAGCACATCCCCCAGATGATCGAGATGATCGGTCGCCTCATCGACCGCGGGCATGCCTACGCGTCCTGCGGAAACGTCCTGTTCGACGTGACGACCTGGCCCGGATACGGTCAGCTCTCGGGCCAGGATCCGGACGCCAACCGGGCTGCCGACGATCCGGCGTTGCCGGGCGGCTCTCGCAGACACCCCGCCGACTTCACTCTGTGGAAGGCCGCCAAGCCCTCGGAGCCCTCGTGGGAGAGCCCGTGGGGCCCGGGCCGCCCGGGCTGGCACATCGAGTGCTCCGCCATGGCCGCCCAGTACCTGGGCACCCCGTTCGACATCCATGGCGGCGGCCTGGACCTGGTCTTCCCGCACCACGAGAACGAGCGGGCCCAGTCCGAAGCCGCGATCGGCAAGCCGTTCGCCCGGTACTGGATGCACAACGGCCTCCTGAAGGTGCGCGGCGGCGACAAGATGTCCAAGAGCCTGGGCAACACCCTGGGCGTCAGGAGGCTGCTCGAGAGGTACTCGGCCAACACTCTCCGGCATTTCGTCCTGTCCAGCCACTACCGGAGCCCTGGCGAGTTCGACTTCAAGCTGCTCGACGACTCCGCCAAGGCGCTGGACCGCCTGGCCAACCTGGTCGAACGAGTCCAGGCGTACCAGCATCGCCCCGGCCCGGCTGCCGGCGCCGCCGAGGCGGCAGCACCGCTCCTCGAGGCAGCCGGGAGGGCCCGGCGTCGGTTCGACGAGTGCCTGGCCGACGACTTCAACACCGCCGGGGCCATGGGCGCCCTGTTCGAGCTGGCGGGCGACGCGAACCGGACGCTGCAGGAGTGGGAGAAGGAGCCGACCTCGACGGCCCGGGCGTCGGCGCTCTCGGCGGTCGGCTCGGCGATCGGCCAGAGCATGGAACTGCTCGGCTTCTTCCCGCTGGCCACGGAGGCCGCTCGTCCCACGCTGGCGGGGCCGTTGGTGGAGCTTCTCATCGAGGTGCGCGCCGAGGCCAGAAAGAGGAAGGACTTCGCCCAGTCCGACCGGATCCGGAAACGGCTGGCCGAGCTGGGAGTGGAGCTCAAGGACGGTGCGGAGGGAACTCGGTACACGATCAAGGCGAAAGAAGGCGAAGGATGAAACCCCGGCACCCGGCCTCGCATCGAATCCGGACGCGCCCAGCACGGTCGCACGAGAGGTCGCGGCCCGGCCCGCAGGCTCGTCCTCAGGGCTCATCCGCTCGCCGCCGCGGCGCTCCGCGGCCGAGCCCACATGCTTCGCACCCGGAGTCGAGGCCCCACACCCAGGTTCGACCTCCGGGCGCGGGTACCGGCCGGCAGCTGGTGCGGACCCTCTACGGCGTCAATCCGGTGAAGGAGGCGATCGCCGCGGGCCGCCACATCGAGGCGGCCTGGATCCTCGAGGGCCAGTGCGGGCGAGAGCTCCGACAGCTCGCCGAGCGGCTCGAGAGGGCGGGGGTCGCCGTCACGAGCGCCTCCCGCGATTCGCTGGCCAGGCGGTCCGAGACCCTGAAGCACCAGGGGATCGTGGCCCGGGTGGAGGCGCTGCCCAACGGAAGCCTCACCGGGCTCATCAAGGACAGGCCGGAGGACCGGCTGACCGTCCTCGTGGCGGACCACATCCAGGACCCGCAGAACCTAGGGGCGATCTACCGCGCCGCCGACGCCTTCGGGGTCCACCTGGTGTTCCTGCCGGCCCACGATGCCTGTTCTCACCAGCTGGGGAGCGTGGCCAAGGCGTCGGCGGGCGCCGTGGAGCACGTATCGACCGTGGTCGTCTCGTCGCTGAAAGTGCCGATCGCGGAGCTGAAGGGGCATGGATTCACCGTCCTCGGCCTGGAGGCCGGGAGCGGCGCCTGGTCTGCCGGGGCGTTCGAGGGGGGGAGGCTGGCGCTGGTCGTCGGTAGCGAGGGCGGCGGCCTGACCGAGCCGGTCCGTGCCCTCTGCGACCGGCTGGTGGCGATCCCGTCGGCGGGCAAGGTGGGGAGCCTCAACGCCGCGGTGGCCTGCGGCGTGGCTCTCTACGAACGGCACCGGCAGTCGGGCCGTTGATCTTCCTCGAACGGATCGCCCACGCGCCGACCACGGTGGCCGCGTGCAGCTCTCTACAGCGGAACCCCGCCGGCCCTGGCCAGCTCCGCCGTCAGCAGCTGAGCGACCCGGGAGGCGCTGGCCGGACGGACATCGGGATCGCGATCGATGCAGGCGTCGACCAGGTACGACAGCGACCTGGGGGTGCCCGAAGAGACGGTCTTGAGCGGCGGCGCCGTGACCGACAGTTGCGGGAACATGCCGGTCCCCTCGAACGGGTGGCGGGCCGAGAGCAGCTCGAACAGCACGACGCCCAGGGAGAAGATGTCGGCCCGGGTGTCGGGCGCCGCGCCGCCGATCACCTCCGGCGCCATGTAGCGAGGCGTGCCCAGCACGGTCTGGGGCTGCGTGATGCGGCCCCACTCCTCGCTCAGCGCCAGCCCGAAGTCCACCAGCTTCACGAGACCGGTCCTCTGCACGATCACGTTCTCCGGCTTGATGTCCCTGTGGAGGATGCTCTTCGAGTGCAGGCACTCCACGGCCAGCGCTATCTGCCTCCCGATGGATAGAGCGGCGCGGAGGTCGATGCCGGGGCTCGCCTTGAGGGCGCGGTCGAGGCTCTGCCCCTCGATGAACTCCATGGTGAAGAACGGGACCGGCTCGCGCTGCGCGTCGAAGATCTGGACGATGTTCGGGAGCTTGATCGCCACCTTCCGGTTGAGGTCGCGGTCGAGAGCCGTGAGGATCACGCCCATGCCCCCACGGGAGAGCAGGGCGAGACCGGTGTACCGCCGCGGCATCCGCTCCGCCTCGAGATCCGGGTCGAGACCGGTCCGGGTGGTGTCGTCCATCGGGGTCTCGAGCTTCTTGATCCGCCGCCCCACGTCCCTGTACGAGACGTTCCGCAGGTAGATCCGGCTGAACACCTGCAGCGCCTGCCGGGTCAGGCCCGCACCCTCCGCGGCGCAGCCGAGATCGTAGAGAAGCTCGTTGTCGAGATCGTCGGACGCCAGCTTCGCCAGCTCGTCCTCGGCGATGGAGCGGTGCCCTTGGCCCAGCAGCGCCACGACCATCCAGCCCCGGGCCGCGTCGGCCTGGGGGTCGCCGGAGGCGATCAGCGCCTGGAACCGGGCGATGGCCCGCTCGAACTCCCCCTTCTTCAGGTTGCGCAGGCCGATGGCGAGAGGGGTCTCCTGACTCCGCTGCGGGGGCGGCACCATCCTGGGCACGGATGGGGGGCGCCGGCGCAACGCCCGCGATGCGAAGGTGCCGGCGAACACCAGAGCCAGAACCGCGATCAGGCCCCCCAGCGCTCCGATTCCCGGTCCACCGGCGTCCGGGCCTGGCCCGGACGCTCCCCGGTCCGGAGGATGGAGCGTCTCGGCGCGCCCGCCATGGGGCCCGGGCCCAGACGGCACAGGCTCCGGCGAGACCGTCGCCCCGGCCGAAGCGGTCGCACTCTCCGACGGGGGCTCAGCATCGAGTAGATCGCCTCGGGCCTCTGCTGCTGGAGGGCGTCGGCGGCGATCTCCGGAGGGACTCGCTCGAACGGGTTGCGGCCCAGGGTCATGACGATGTCGACCCAGTCGTGCATGAGAATCCTCACGTCGGCGGGGCCGAGGTCGATCTGCCGGTCCCTGACCCGGACGAGCGACGCCCGGACGTGGTTCATGATGGCCAGGTTCAGCGCCCGGGCTGCGCGATTGGCCGCCATCCCCAGCTCCCGGTACTCCGGGGTGTCCGGCCGGGCCCTTGCGCACTTCTCGTCCAGGCCAGGGTCGAGGACGTGCTCCCGGAGGATCTCCTGGACCCGGAGCCTGAGGTGGTCGACGGACTGGTAGTACTCGGCCCGTCGCTTCACCTGCTGCACGATGGCGCCGGGCGCCGGGGTCGCGGGGCCCGGGGCCCGGCCCGGGACCTGGCCTCCGAACGGCTGCGGCTCCTGGCTCGACGCCGGAGGCGGATCGTCGATCCGCGGACCCTGAGCGGCTGCCGGCGCCCATGGAGTGAGCATGCCCATGGCCAGCACCAGGAGGGTCCACTGCACGGTGCGCCGCAGCGATCGACTCCTGGCGCCGGATCCGGCCCCACCGGTTCGCCGCATGTCTTCATTCTACCAGAGCGGTATCAGGCCGTGCCCGGGACCCCGGCCGTGCCGCCCGGACCGGCAGATGCAGCCGGAGCCTGCCAGGATGCTGCGCCTGTTTCGCGGAGTCGGGCCTGTGATCAGGCCCCGGCCTGGCTGCAGAGTCACCGATGAAGTGGAGGGGATCCGGATTGAGGTCGCGCTCGGGTGAGAGAAGAAAGAGGAGGGGATCCGGATTGAGG
>JACQZM010000661.1 GCA_016213885.1 Candidatus Rifleibacteriota bacterium
GAGCGGGCGGCTCGTCCGCGGCTTCGCCGGCCACGCCGGTGCGGACCGGCACCGTGTCGATCCGCGACCGGACGTTCGAGATGGTCGGCGAGCTCCGGTACCGGAAGCTGGTGAAGATCTACGCCAGGATCGCCGGCCAGGTGGTGAAGCTGCGCTTCAGGGTCGGAGAGGTGATCGGGGCCGGGGAGCTCCTGGCGGAGATCGACCCGGCCGAGGCGGAGGCCTCGGTGGTGGAAGCTCGGGCCGCCCTGCTGACGGCCCAGCTGAAGCTGAAGGCGATGGAGGCCGGCGGCAGGCCCGAGGAGCGGGCCAAGGCCGAGGCCGACGTGAAGGCGGCGGAGGCCGTGGTCAAGGAGGACACCCAGAAGCTCGACCGGATGAAGGTCCTGTTCAAGAGTGGCGGGATCTCCAGCGAGGAGCTGGCGGCCGCCACCCGCTCCAGGGACGTGGACACCTACAGGCTGCTCTCGGCCCGGAAGTCGCTGGAGCTGATCCAGAAAGGGGCCCGCGAGGCGGAGAAGCAGATCGCTTCGGCGGAGATCCAGCGGTCCAGGGCCCAGCTGAAGCTGGCCGAATCGCGGCTTGCGGCGACCAGGATCACGGCGCCGTTCACCGGACTCGTCCAGGAGAAGCACACCGACGAAGGGGCGTTCGTGATGGGGGCCGCCTCGCCCTCCTCCTCGGCGATCTGCTCGCTCGCCGAGGCGCACACCATGAAGGCGGTGGTGGAGCTTCCGGAGCGGATGCTGCCGTTCATCCGGCGCGGTCAAGAGGTGGGCCTCACCACCATGGCCTACAACGGCGAGGTGTTCCCGGGGAAGGTGGCGTTCGTGCTCCCGGCCGTGGACTTCCAGACCCACCGATCGAAGCTCGAGATCGAGGTGCCCAATCCGGGCCTGCGACTCCTGTCCGGGATGTTCGTGAAAGCCAGGCTCACCGCCGCATCGACCGCGATCTCATCGCTGGCCGACCTGCTGGACAGATCCCAGGGAACAACCACCGAAACGACGAAATGACGACGAGGCGAGGGGCCGGCTGTGTGGCTATCTGATCTCTGCATCGAACGACCGGTCTTCGCCCTGATGATCGTCAGTCTCATGGTCGTGCTGGGAGCGTTCTCCTACGCGGCGCTGGGAGTGGACCTCTTGCCCCGGGTCGACTTTCCCACCATCGTGGTGACGGTGGACTACCCAGGGGCCAGCCCGGAGGAGGTCGAGAGCGGCGTCACCAAGGTGATCGAGGGCACGATCAACACCATCCCGGGGATCGAGGAGCTGAAGAGCATCTCCTTCGAGGGCGTCTCCCAGATCGTCGCCACGTTCAAGCTCACCCAGAAGTCGGAAGCGTGCGCCCAGGCGGTCCGCGAGAAGGTCGGCCTGGTGGTCAACCAGCTTCCCAGGGCCGCGAGTCCCCCGGTGATCTCCGCGGTGGACCCCGATTCGGCGCCTATCATCACGATCGTGGTGGCCGCCCCCTATCCCGTCAAGGAGCTCACCGAGTTCGTCCGGACCAAGGTGCTCACCACCATCGAGTCGATCGACGGTGTGGGACAGGTCTCCATGTTCGGCGATCAGATCCGGGAGATCCACATCGACCTCGACGCGGACAGGCTCGTCGCCTTCGGGATCACCTCCGACGAGGTCAGGACCGCGATCCAGCAGGAGAACGTGGAGATGCCCGGAGGGATCGTCGAGACCGGTCCCCGCAATCTGGTGATCCGGACCTCCGCCAGGCTCGAGACGATCCAGGGCTTCGCGAACATCGTGGTGCGATCGAGCGGCGATTCGGTGGTTCGCGTCAACGATCTCGCCACGGTGAAGGACACCCAGCGCCCCCCGTCGACCTTGGCCCGGCTCGACGGAAGGAACGCCATCGCGCTCTCCGTGAGAAAGCAGTCCGGCGTGAGCACCGTGGACGTGATCGCCACCATCAAGGACCGTCTGGACAAGCTCAAGGCGCGGATCCCCGAGGGAGTCGAGCTCAAGACGGTCCGGGACCAGTCGACGTTCATCCTGGGGAGCTTCGAGGCCGTCCGGGAGCACCTCATCCTCGGGGCGATCCTGGCCAGCCTGGTGGTGCTGCTCTTCCTGAGGGACGTCAGGACCACCATCATGGTGGCGCTGTCGATCCCCACCTCGGTCACGGCTGCGTTCTTCCTGATGTACCTGATGGGCTACACGTTGAACAACATGACGCTCTTGGCGCTGGCGCTGGCCGTGGGTCTGGTGATCGACGACGCCATCGTGGTCCACGAGAACGCCTACCGCCACATGGAAGAGCTGGGCAAGGACCGCCGCAAGGCCACCAGCGACGCCACCAGGGAGATCGGGTTGGCCGTGCTGGCCACGACGTTCTCGCTGGTGGTGATCTTCGTTCCGATCGCCCTCATGCCGGGACTGGTCGGGAGATTCCTTGCGAGCTTCGGTCTCACCCTGGCGTTCGCGATCCTGGCCAGTCTGCTCGTCTCGTTCACGATGACGCCCATGCTCTGTTCGCAGTTCCTCAAGGTGTCGGGCCACAAGCCCGGGGGCGCCGGAGGCCCCCGGTCGACGCCGGAGCTCTCGTGGCTGGACAGGATCCTGGGCGGCGCCTACATCTGGCTCTTGGAGCACTCCATGAAGCGTCGCTGGATCGTCGTCCTGGTGGCGCTGGCCACCATCGGCTCCACCGGACCGCTCATCATGGCCGTAGGCAAGGATCTCAACCCGTCGGACGATCAGTCGCAGTGCATCGTCAACATCACCTGCCCCCAGGGGACGTCGCTGGCGGAGACCGGGCGGATCCTCACGGAGGTGGAGAGGGAGATCCGGTCGATCCCGGAGGTGCGGACCCTCCTGACCACTGTCGGCGAGGCCGCCGGCGGTGCCGTGAACGAGGGGCTCATCCACGTCGAGATGGTGGCGCCCGAGAAGCGCAAGCGGTCCCAGGCCGCGGTGATGCAGCAGATCAGGGATCACCTCGGCCGGAAGCTGGCGCAGTACTCGCCCACGGTCAGCGAGGTTCCGATCATCATCGGGGGAGCTCGACAGACCGACCTCTCGATCGGCCTCCAGGGCCCCGACATCACGAAGCTCCAGGCCTACGCCGAGCGGCTCGTGGCAGGGATGAAGTCGATCGAGGGCCTGGTGGACGTGGAGTCGTCGCTGAACTTCGGCAAGCCGGAGGTGCACGTCAAGATCGACCGGACCAGGGCCGCCTCCTACGGCATCTCGGCGATGACCATAGCGGCCACGGTGGGCGGGCTGGTGGGAGGCAGCGAGCAGGAGGTCACCAAGTTCTACGACGAGACCAGGGGCGAGGAGTACTCGGTCCGGGTCCGGCTGGCCGACAAGTTCCGGAACGATCCCGACATTCTCTCCAGGATCCCGATCCGGACCATGGGGCGGATGGTGACCCTGGGCGACGTGGCGACTCTCGACCGGGCCAACGGCCCCACCCAGATCGACCGCCAGGATCGTCAGCGCCAGGTGACGCTCTCGGCCAACCTGCACGGGCTGAGCCTCAGCGAGGCACAGACCAGGGTCAGGGCGCTGATCAAGTCGCTGGCCCTGGACACCGGCTACTCCTGCGACTTCCTGGGGGTCGGGAAGGCCATGGAGGAGCAGTACCGCGGGTTCCTGGCGATCTTCCTGCTGTCGGCGATCTTCGTGTACATGATTCTTGCGGCGCAGTTCGAGAGCCTCTTGCTGCCGATGTCGATATTGCTGTCGCTGCCGCTCTGCATCCCCTTCGGCATCCTCTCGCTGATCCTGGTCCACGAGAACATGAACATGTACTCGACGCTGGGGCTGTTCATGCTGTTCGGGATCGTGAAGAAGAACTCGATCCTCCAGGTGGACTACACCAACACGCTGCGCGCCGCGGGCAAGGAGCGGCTGGCGGCGATCCTGGAGGCGAACCGGACACGGCTCAGGCCGATCCTCATGACCACGCTCACCCTCATCGCGGGGATGCTCCCCATGGCCCTCGGCACCGGCCCCGGCGCCGCGGGCAGGAAGGGCATGGCGCTGGTCGTGGTGGGTGGCCAGGCGCTCTGCCTGCTGATCACCCTGCTGGTGACGCCGGTGGCCTACTCGATCCTCGACGACCTCTCCGAGTCACGGCTGTTCAAGGCGTTGAAGAGGCTGTTCGACTAGTACAGCGTTCTCGAAGTTCCCCGACAGTTCGGGAGTCCCCAAGGGGGTGATCATGGGACGTGGGCCTGCGGCCCACACCCGCTCCTCGAGCCGAGCGGAGCTCGTCTCGACCGGTCGCTTCGCTCCCTGTCC
>JACQZM010000201.1 GCA_016213885.1 Candidatus Rifleibacteriota bacterium
GGCCCGGTCAGGCCCGCTGAACACGTGCGTCAGCGGTGAGGCCCGAAACGCTGATTCGGTGAGGGTGGCGCCGGACCGGACAGGGCCCCGGGCGGTCCACCGGACTCGATCAGCTCTTGCGGATCAGCTCGAACGCCGTCGGCTGGACCTTGATCCCCCCGGAGAACGGCCTGTCGAGCTCGTAGATGAGAGTCAAGATCAGCGCCATCGTGCCGGCCAGCACGGCCGCCATGAGAGCGTGGTGCACCACGTCGTCGGTGGCCAGAAAACAGAGCATGGCGATGATCAGAGCTCCCACGACGAACAGGACCAGCCAGACGTAGGCCGGCGCGGCCAGCCGCGACCCGACCACGCGCTCGGAACGATGGTCCCGCAGGGAGGAGAGGTGGTCGAGGCACTCGCCGAACAGGGCGCTCTCGCGGCTGGTCCCGGGCTCCCACTGCCGGGCGATCATCCAGACATCGTTCAGGGCAGCCCTGGCCCTGGGGCTCGCGGCGCCCTGGGCCATGGTGTCCCACTCCTCGTTCACGACGCACTCCACGTAAGCCTGGAGCTTCCGTGTCATGGCGGTCCGGGCGGCCACCGGGAACCCCTCTGCGATCAGCATCACGTCTTTCACCATGGAGGCCTCTTTCTCGACCGCCCTGACGCTGCTGTCGAAGTGGCTCCAGACGACGTAGACGGCGAACGCCAGCAACACGGCGTACAGGGTGCCGAGCTGGGCGAAGACGAGACCGAGCACCTCGCGATGGGGTCTGAGATCGTCGACCGTGAAGAACCGGCGCACCAGCACCACCCCGCACGCCGCGGTCCCCATGGCGAGCAGCACCAGCAGGAGATCCGGAAGGTAGTTCATGTTCGCCGCGCCTGTCGCCGGTCACCGGTCAGGCTCCTGGGCCTCCCTCCATGGGGGTCGAAGATCCCCTGCCGGAACCGCAGTCGACCGGTCCGGCACGTCGTGGCACTCGGGTCAGTCGCCTCCGGACTCTGTCGGGTCCCGGTTCACGTCGGCTGGAAGCGGACCGTCGTGCACCTTGAACTGCTCGCGGTGCAGCTCGCCCTCGGCGCTCACGCACACTCTCTTCTTGAGAACGCTCTCCAGCTCGTGCAGGGCATGCCGGCGGGGTCCCTGGAGCTGCCTGACGATGGAGGGGTGGGCCAGCACCGTGAGGGTCTCCGACCGTGCCCGCGCCGCCACTCGCTGGATCTCCCTGAACACCTTGCCGGTCAGGTAGTCGGCCGAGAGGATCTTGCCCTCGCCCCGGCAGTAGGGGCACGGTTCCTTGAGCCGGCTGTTCAGCGTGCCCCGGTTCCGCTGTCGCGTCATCTGGACCAGACCCAGCGCCGTCAACTCCAGGATGTTGGTCCGGGCGCGATCCCTGCGGAACGAGTCTCTCAGACGCTCCATCACCTTGCGCTTGTGCGATTCGTCGATCATGTCGATGAAGTCGATCACGATGATCCCGGCGAGGTTCCTGAGCCTGACCTGGCGCGCGATGGTCTCGGCGGCCTCCAGGTTGGTCTGGAACGCCGTCTCCTCGAGGTTGTCGTGCCCCAGGAACCGCCCGGTGTTCACGTCGATCGAGTGGAGAGCCTCCGTCTCCTCGATCACCACGGTGCCGCCGGACTTGAGCCACACCTTCCGCTCGAGCGCCCGCTCCAGGTCTTTCTCCACACCCCAGCTCTCGAAGAGCGGATCCGGCCCCGGGTGGAGCTTGACCTTCTCGAGCAGAGCCGGCGAGAGGAACCGGCAAGCCTCGCCGATGCGCTCGCACTCCCACCGGGAATCGATGATGAACTCGTCGACGGCGGCCGAGAAGATGTCCCTGACGATCTTGTGGAGCAGGCTCGAGTCCTGGTAGACGAGGGTCCTGGCCGGGGCTTGCCCCGATCGCTCGCGGATCTCCTCCCACTGCCTCAGCAAGAACGTCACGTCGGATTCGAACTCCGCCTCGTCCTTCCCCTCGGCCACGGTCCGGACGATCAAGCCCACCCCGGCGGGCTTGAACTTCTGGACGCACTCCTTGAGGCGCTCCCGCTCCTTCTCGTCCTCGATGCGGCGCGACACGCCGACGTGGTCGCATACGGGCATCAACACCACATACCGCCCCGGGAGGGTCAGGTTGGTGGTGCCCCGGGCGCCCTTGGCGCCTACCGGCTCCTTGACGATCTGGACATCGATCTCCTGGCCGACCCTGAGGAGGTCGCTGATCTTGAGGTCCGGGGCCCCGGAGGCCATCGTCTCGCCGTCCTCGGTCAGGGGGGCCGAGGAGTGGGCGACGCCGGCCAGCGGCAGAAAGACGTCGTGGTCCAGCCCGACATCCACGAACGCCGCCTGCATGCCCACGGCGATGTTGGAGACCCGTCCTCTGTAGATGTTGCCCACGAGACTCTGCTCGTCGGCCCGATCCACGTAGATCTCGGCCAGGGTACCATCTTCGACCACCGCGACCCTGGTGGCCGCCGGCGTGACATTGGCGAGGATCTGAGTGAACAATCGAGGCTCCTTGCGGACGGTTCTGGGTGGCCCGACGCCAGGCGTTTTCCGGTCGCCGGTCCGGGGAGCGATCAGGTGTGATTCTCTTGGGCCGCGGCCTTGGTCGGGTCCATGACGCCGATGCACGGCAGGTTTCGGTAGCGTTGCATGAAGTCGAGCCCGTAGCCGACGACGAACTTGTCCGGGATCTCGAAGCCGCAGTACTCGATCGGCACCTGGACCTGCCGGCACGCCGGCTTGGAGAGCAGGCTGACCGTGCGGAGGGTCCTGGGTTGCCGCCCGGACAGCATGCCCCGCAAGTAGGTGAGCGTGAGGCCGGTGTCGACGATGTCCTCCACGATCAGCACCTCACGACCGAGGATGTCTTTCTGGAGATCCTTGACGATCCGGACGGTGCCGGTGGACCTGGTGGAATCCCCGTAGCTCGACACGGCCATGAAGCCCAGCTCCACCGGCAGGTCGATGTAGCGGACCAGATCGGCCACGAACAGGAAGGCGCCGTTCAAGATGACGACGAGATACGGCTCGGAATCCTGGTAGTCGGTGGAGATCTGCTGGCCCAGCTGGCGCACCCGATCCTGGATCTGGATGTCGGTCAGCAGCACTTCGCAGAGGTCCGACTGGAGCACCTGGAGTGTGCGATCTACCGATTGCATGGGTCGCCTGATTCGCCCCCAAAGATGCGAGAACCCGGGGGGAGCGGGCGCTCGGTGGTCAGAAGCTTCCGTTGCGGAGAGCGGGAGACGGGGTTCGAACCCGCGACATCCAGCTTGGAAGGCTGGAGCTCTACCAACTGAGCTACTCCCGCGAGTGCCACGCTGTCGAGTGGCTCTGGAAGCTGGTCGGCCAGGCGAGATTTGAACTCACGACCCCATGCGCCCAAGGCATGTGCGCTACCAGGCTGCGCTACTGGCCGGCCCCGGTCGCGGATTATACCACGGTGGACTCTCGCGGACAATGGCCGGTGCGCCGGGGCAGCGCTGACGCATGCCCCCCAGGCCCGGCCGGGCCGGGGCCAGTTGTCGGCGCGGA
>JACQZM010000662.1 GCA_016213885.1 Candidatus Rifleibacteriota bacterium
ACGGCGATCGCCATCTTGTAGAAGAGGGTCACGATGAGCGCGCCGATGGCGTAGATCCCTGCCGAGATCGCCAGCTCCGGCAGCGTGGGCCAGTACTCCGTCACGTGCCCCAGCGGCGAGGGGACGAAGCCGGCGACGACCATGCCGAGGCCCTTGTCGAGCCAGATGGAGCCGACCACGGCGATGCAGGCGATCACGAGCAACGGCTCGATCCTCCGGACCGCAGGCACGATCAGGAGCGCCAGGGCGACGACGGCGAGGATCTGGGAGGTCCAGCTGAACAGGATGAGCCGCGACTTGCCCTCGAGACCGAAGAAGAGGTACTCGAAGTGGTGCACGTGCTCCGGGATGGCGCTGTAGAGAGCGGTGAACAGCTCCAGGCCCCAGAAGAACACATTCCCGATCATCGCGTAGGTGATGATCTCCCCGAGCTTCGAGATGGCGGCCTGGCCCACGTCGTACCGCCCGAGCTTCCTCACGAGAAGACACAGGAGGATCAGCAGCGCGGGGCCAGCCGAGAACGCGCTCGCGAGGCAGCGAGGCGTCATGATCGCCGAGAGCCAGAACGGCCGGGCGCCGAGCCCGGAGTACAGCATGGCCGTCACGGTGTGGATCGAGAACGCCCACGGGATCGAGAGGATGATCACCGGCTTGATCCACCACGGCGGAGCGACTCCCTTCCCCTCGGCGCCGAACGTGACCCGGGTGATCACCACGTTCAGCGCCAGGTAACCGCCCAGGGCGACGATGTCCCAGAAGATGATCGAGTTCGGCGTCGGGTGGAGCAGAGCGTTGATCAGGCGTCTCGGCTGCCCCATGTCGACGAAGATGAACAGCTGGCACATGGTGACCGCCGCGATCGCCAGGAACTCACCCAGCACGACGACCCGGCCGAACGCCCTGTAGTCGTGGAGGTAGTAGGGCAGGACGACCATCACGGCGGAGGCCGCCACGCCCACCAGGAACGTGAACTGGGCGATGTACAAGCCCCAGGGCACGTCACGGCTCAGGCCCGTGAGGCCCAACCCCACGTAGAACTGCCACAGGTAGCAGCAGGCGCCGAGTCCGATCAGACAGACGAGGACGGCCAGGAAGGCCCAGTACAGCCGACTTCCAGTGAACGCTTTCTCTAGCATGACTCACTCACAGCAGGTAGTAGACTTGGGGTTCTGTGCCAAGGTTGGTCCGTCTGCGGAGCTGATACGTCGCGCTCACGAGCGAGAAGACCTGGGACGAGCGATCGGCCAGGTCTCCGAACTGGAGCGCTTTGGCCTTGCAGGCCTCGACGCAGGCCGGGAGAAGTCCATCGGCGAGCCGTTCCTCGCAGAAGTTGCACTTCTCGACGACGCCCCGCATCCGGGTCGGGTAGCTCTCGTTGATCTTCTTGATGTGGGGGCGCGGATCGCGGAAGTTGAAGCTCCTCGACCCGTACGGGCATGCGACGATGCAGTAGCGGCACCCGATGCAGCGGTGCATGTCCATCATCACGATGCCATCCGGCCTCTTCCAGGTAGCCTGGGTGGGACAGACCCTCACGCAGGACGGGTTGTCGCAATGGTTGCAGAGCACGATCGTGGGCCGCTTCCTGAGGGCCTCGGTCATGCTGGGGGAGACCATCTCGGGGAAGACGTGCTCGCACGGCTCCTTCCAGATCCACTTGATCTCCTCCTTCGGGCTCCCCATCTCCGGGACGTTGTGGACCCCGTGGCACGCCTCGAGGCAGAGCTTGCAGTCCCCCTCCGCGGTGCACTTCCGCATGTCGACCAGCATCGCCCACCGCTTTCCCTGCAGCTGTTTCGGAGACGCCTCGTAGCTCGAACGCTCGAGCGCCGCGGCGAGAAGCCGTGATCCGCCGGTCACACCGAGGAGGGTGAGGCCGGCTGCGTTCTTCAGAAAACACCTTCTTGTCGTGTTCATGGGGTACTCCCGCCCTTCTCGGAGTGACAGTCCCAGCAGAAGAGAGTCGAGCCCACGGCGTCGTGACACTGCGTGCAGAACTTCTTGCTGCCCCCATGGCAGTCGACGCAGGTCCCGGAGAGGCTCATGCGGTATCGCCGCCCGCTCGACGAGACGTAGATCCTCTTCTTCTCGCGCACGACCTGGTCGCGCCAGTCGTTCAGGAGCTCCATGTGCCTGAGCCTCATCGTGCTCGCGGGCTCGACGCATTCGCCCTTTGCCCGCGCAGCCTTCTTGGCCTCCGTCAGCGTCTCGTTCAGCCTCTGACCCTTCCTCACGTTCCCGGTCGCAACCGTGAACCAGGTGGGAAAGGTCACCAGGATGAAGAAGATGACCAGTCCGCCGATGATCACCTTTCGATCATTCATGGGCCGTCTCACCCGCCTCCTCGCCCAGCGGCTCCTGTCGCAAGTTCAACGTCCTCTCCGTCTGTCCTTTCATGATCAGGGCGTTGGCGACCAGTTCGTGGATGCCCGTCACCCTCACCCCTGGCGCCCAGAATTCGCACACCGGGGCGAGCGTGGCCCGATCGATGGCACACATCGCGGCCAGATGGTTGACCCCGAACGCGTCTCTGACGTGCTTCACGGCGTTCCCCCGCGGGAGCCCTCCCCTCAGGCGCATCTCCATGTTCTCGTCGGTGCCCAGCCCCGCGCCTCCGCCGCAACAGAACGTCTTCTCGCGGATCGTGTTGGCTGGCATCTCGTGAAAGTGGTTGCACACGCTCTTGATCACGTACCGTGGCTCCTCGAGGATGCCCATGGCCCGGGCCGGGTTGCAGGAGTCGTGAAACGTCACCTTGATACGGTCGTTCTTGGACGGATCCAGCTTCAGCTTGCCGTGCTTGATGAGGTCCGCGGTGAACTCCACGATGTGGATCATCTTGGTCGACCGTGCATGCTCGAACCGGGTCCCGGTGATCGGCGAGACCGGCACCTCGAGGAAGTCGGCCGGCCCGTTCATCGTGTCCATGTACTGGTGCAACACGCGCCACATGTGGCCGCACTCGCCCCCCATGATCCACTTCACGCCCAGCCTCTTCGCCTCCGCGTAGATCTTGGCGTTGAGCCGCTTCATCGTCTCGTGCGAGGTGAAGAGGCCGAAGTTGCCCCCTTCCGAGGCGTAGGTGCTCCACGTGTAGTTCAGTCCCAGCTCGTGGAACAGCATCAGGTATCCCATGCAGGTGAATGTGCCGGGGTCGGCGAGGAAATCGCCGGATGGCGTGACGAACAGGATGTCGGCCCCCTTCTTGTTGATCGGCACGTTCACCTTGACGCCGGTCACGGTCTCGATGTCCTCGGCGAAGAACTCGAGCGTGTCCTTGAGGCCGTGCGGCTGGATGCCGAGGTGGTTGCCCGTACGGTAGCAGTTGGCCACCGGCTCGAGGATCCAGTTGATCCCTATGCCGAGGAGGTTCAGCAGCTCCCGGCCGATCATCGTGATCTCCGCGGTGTCTATTCCGTACGGGCAGAAGACGGAGCACCGGCGGCATTCGGTGCACTGGAAGAAGTAGTAGAACCACTCCTTCACGACCTCGGGGGTGAGCTCCCTGGCGCCGGCCATCCGTCCGAGCAGCTTTCCCGCCACGGTGAAATCCCTCCGGTAGATCGAACGGATGAGCTCCGCCCTCAGGACCGGCATGTTCTTCGGGTCGCCGCCGCCGATGAAGAAGTGGCACTTGTCGGCGCAGGCTCCGCACCGCACGCAGATGTCCATGAACAGCTTGAACGAGCGGAAGCGATCCAGCCGCTCCCGGATGCCGTCGAGGATGATCTCCTTCCAGTTCGGGGGGAGCTTCCAGTCGGGATCGGCAGGGGCCCACTGCCTCGCGAACGGCATTCCCAGATACTCGAGGTGCTTGGGCTTGACCGGGTAGATGTACGTCCCCGGCCGGATGGCCACCGGAGTGTCCATCCAGCCGGTCGAGGGAAGCGTCGTATCGACCCGGACGAGCTTCTCCGGATCGTAGTACCCCATCTGGTCGAATCTCGCTTGTTCTGCCATCGGTCACTCCTTCTCGACCGGAAGCCCGGCATCTTTCATCTTGTCCCTGAATTCATCCTCGTACTCTTCGTACGTGTGGACCTTGACCGGGTAGTTCCAGGGGTTGACGTGCCGCACCATGCGGCTGTTGTTGGCCAGGTTCCTCGTGGGGGACAGGAGCACCCCGGCCATGTGCATCAGCTTGCTCGTGGGGAAGTAGGCGATCAGGACCGAGACGAAGGTCAGGTGCACGAAGAAGAGCCAGTGCGCCTTCGCCAGGAGGCCCGACCCTGCCGGGTGGAGGGTGACCAGACCGAGGGCGATCTCCTTGACCGTGACGACGTCGGTCCGGACCAGGTGCCTCAGCAGGATCCCGCTGCAAGCGATCCCCATGATCAGGAACAGCGGAAAGTAGTCCGCCGGGAGCGAGATGTACCGGATCCGGGGGGAGAAGAGCCGCCTGGCGAACAGATAGGTCACCGCCCCCAGCATGATGAACCCGCTGGCGAGGAAGACCGGGAGCCCCACCTGGAAGAACCCGTCGACCTGTTCCAGGAAGCTCACGAAGAAAGGGACAGGCTCCGTGAGGAACCTCAGGTGCCGGATGACGATCACCAGGAAGCACCAGTGGAAGGCGAGCGCCCCGATCCAGAGCCACTCATCCGACCCGTGCGCCACCCGGCCGTCCCTGACCTGGGTCTGGACGTTTCTGAACAGTGACCTGAAACAGAGCACTTCCAGGAGCATCCGGCCCACCACGCCGACCGTGGTGTGGGGGTTGTCGAAGTAGCTCGACTCGATCCACGAGAGCGACTTCTGCTGTCCGCAGGTCGTCGGGATGCAAAACGGGACCGGCGAGCTCGCCCAGCCCATGACACGCTTGATCAGGCCATAGGCGAAGAGGAGGATGGCGACGTAAGGGACGACGATGCCGAACAGCACGTGCATGCCCCAGACGTGGACGCCAGCGTAGACCACGCCGAGCAGTGCCACGACCGCGAGCGCAGAGATGATCATGAACGGGTACCTCCCAATGCATCACCGGCCGTGGCGTCCCGCCCGACCGAGCGACAGGGCGCTCTCGAGACGGGACGAGCCCCGCCGGTCATGGATCTCGCAGGGCGTCTTCATTTCGGGTCGTCGCAGGTCAGGTTCGACATCTTGAGCAGCGTGGAGACGCTGTTCTTGATCTCCTTGATGCGGATCTCGTAGACCTTCTGCTTGAACCCGATGAACCGATCGAAGGCAAGGAGAGCCAGTCGGTCGATCCGGCCATCGAACTCCCTGAGCGGCTCTCCCCTCGAGTCGTGCAGCGCATCGCCGGCCTCCTGCCGCAGCACGTCCTTCAAGAGGAACACGAAAGAGAGCGCCTCCGATGCAGAGCAGTCCTGGATGCTCCTGATCTGGACGATCGGATCGAGATGGGGCTCGACCGCCTCCCGGGGCGCGTTCTCGAGCAAGGCATCGAACAGCGGCCCCATGTGCGAGAAGATCGCCTCGCCCACGGGGTTGTCGAACCGGTCTTCCGTCGTTCGCAGGAACACCCCGGTGCTGGCGGGAAACAACGCCAGCGTCCGATCGATCCACCCTCTGACGATGTCGGCCCTCTTCTCGAGGAGCAGGCTCTCCAGAGTCACAAGAAGTGCTCCCACGAACCGCCCAGGTGCGAGCGCTGCCCGGACGTGGTCGCCACCGGCGAAGCACAGTGCGTCTGCCCCACCGACGGCCGACCACGCATCGTCTTGGTCACACGCAGCCCGTCGGCTTGGGCAGCCCGGCGACCTTGCAGGCCCCCTTTGCCGGGCCCGAAGGGAACATGTCGTAGATCTCCTTGAGCTTGAACCCCGTGTCCTTGCACAGCTTCCGGATCATCGGGGCGACTCCGTACTTCATGTAGTACTCGCGCAGGTAGTTGACCAGCTTCCAGTGGTTCTCCGACAGAGCGTCCACACCTTCGGTCTTGGCCAGCGCCGTCGCCACATCGTTGTTCCACAGGTCCGGCTGCTGAATGAAGCCGTCCTCATCAATCTCGAGAACCTTGTCACCGACTTGAAAATCGGCCATGTCTAGCCTCCTTGAAAAAGAGCAAGCGTGTTGCTCATCCTACCTCGATAGTGGGAACCGTCCCACTGCCGTGACTCTCCATGATCTTCAGAAACTCGGGCTGAGGCGAGTAACCGAGGGCGATCGCCCTGGACAGCATCGCCCGGGCCTGCTCGACCTCTCCCGTGGCCAGCAGCCCAACGGCCAGGTGGTAATGCCCACCGGCGTTCTTCGGGTCGAGATCGAGCACCTCCCGGAAACACGAGACGACCTTGTCGGCCTGGCCGAGGTACAGGTACCCCAGCCCGAGGTTGTAGTGTGCCTGCAGCAGGGAGGGATTGCAGGCCACGGCCTTCGAATTGGCCTCGACGCAACCCCGGAAGTCCCATCCAAGGAACAGCACCCCGCCCAGGTTCACCCACGCCTCGGCCAGCCCGGGGTCCAGCTCGACAGCGCGCCGTAGCTCCTGCTCGGCGTTCTTCTTCGAGCCCACCTGCAGCAGCGCCATGCCCAGCTTCAGGTGGGCTCGCGCCGAGTTCGGGTTCTTCTCGACAGCCTCGACGAGCTTCTCCAGCCGCCTGGTCCCGGGGGCGCAGGCCCCTGGCTCGTCGTCGGCTCGGCGCAGGAACTCCTGGCAGCCGGCGGTCACCTCGTCCGGACAGCGCCGGGCCACCAGCCGCACGCAGGCCACGAGGCCGCCGCGCAGCCCTGCGTCCCCGGAAAGCCGCATCAGGTCGGGGACGACCGGAACGAGCAGATCGGGACGCTCGAGCGCGATCGCCGAGAGCACCTCTGGAGCCGTCTCGGCGTTGGTTCCCGACTCGTCGTTCATCGCCCAGACGAGGCGACGGATCACCTCCTCGATCACCTTCGGGTGTTGCCGGGCCGCCAGGCCGATGCCGCGCGACGCGGTCGCCCGGACCGCGGGGTCGTCCTGGTACGTGAGCGCCAGCAGATACCGCACCGCCCGGGCGTTCTCGTTGACCAGACGCTCGAGCCGGGCCACTTCCCCCAGCCGGACCGCTGTCCCGACAGCCTCTCGCAGGTTCACGCCACCCCTCCCAGGGCTGCGCTGACGATGCCGCCGGCCAGCGATGGAACGCCCAGGCTGTGCAGGTGCGTGTAGCTGGCGACCACGTTGCCGACGCGGATGCCGTCCCTCCCGTTCCCCACCCCGATACCCCGGTGAACGGCCATCACCGTGGCGAGATCGTCGTGGTTCCCGATCACGTGAGAGTAGTGGAACTCGTGTCCCTTCAACGAGACTCCCTCGGCGAGAAACGGGTTGACCCGGTCGACGCTGGCCTCGACGTACCCGTGTCCCTGCGGCCGAGGCGTCTGCTCGATCAGACAGGGCACGGCGCCGACCATCGGGTACCGGGCTCCGTTCGTGTCGATGAACCGGGAGAGGTACATCAGCCCCCCGCACTCGGCCCAGACCGGAAGACCCTCCGCGATCCGGGTACGAAGCGAATCCCGCATGGACCGGTTCTCGGACAGCCCGGCCGCATGCACCTCCGGAAAACCCCCACCCGCATACAGAGCCTCGATGTCAGGCACGGACTCATCGTCCAGAGGCGAGATGAAGACCAGCTGACCGCCAGCTGTCTCGAGCGCTTCCAGGTTCTCCGGGTAGTAGAACGAGAAAGCCCTGTCGCGCAGGACCCCGATCCGGACGCGCCGACCCGGTCTCGCGCCGGCTGGCGGGTCCAGGCCCTCGAGGGCAGGGTCGGCCTGCGGCCGGGAAGCTCTCCCTGCCAGGGCGAGAATCTTGGGAACGTCCGTGCGCTGCTCCACGATGGATGCCAGCGCATCCGCGATCTCGTCGCTCCCGGGGTGCTCGGCCGCGGGGACGAGCCCCAGATGCCGACCGGGCAGGTACTGGCTCTCGAGCCTGGGCAAAGCCCCCAGAACCGGCAACCCCACGTCGGTTGCGACCGCCTCCCGGATCACACGCTCCTGGCGCGCTGTTCCGCAGCGGTTCA
>JACQZM010000202.1 GCA_016213885.1 Candidatus Rifleibacteriota bacterium
AATCTGCGCCATCGACAGCGGACTGTGGGCGGTCATCAGCCTGTTCGTGTACGTCAATCAGACCCAGGACTACGAGCTGCTGGGGAAGTACGCGAAGGCGTCGCGCAGACTCATGAGGTGGTTGGAGGCGCTGGACAGCAACAACGACGGCCTGCTGGAGATCCCGGAAGCGGGCGACTGGACCGATCTCTTCGGCCGGAACTATCACATCCTCTACGACGAGGTCCTCTGGTACCGCGCCAATCTCTGTCACGGCCGTCTGCTGGAGTTTCAGGGAGCCCATGCCGATGCCGCACGTTACTTCCGTCGCGCCGGTGCCATCCGCGTCAAGATCCTGGCCGACTTCTGGCCCTCCACCCGCCCGCGATCCAGTACGCCGCCCGATGGATTCTCGGAGGTCCAGTTCTCCGTGGGCGACTCCAGTTACCTTCTGGCCCAGATCACCCCCTTCTCCTTCAGCTGGCGTTGCGATGTCCTCGGCAACATCCTCGCTGCGATCACCGGATTGCTCGACGTGGGCCGCGCGCGGACCGCCTTCGGTTTTATGTGGGGTGTCGGAGTGAACGATCCCTGCCCGGTCAAGAACGTCTACCCGCCCGTCCAGGCCGGCGACCCGGACTGGCGAAGCTACTACACCGTGAACCTTCTCAACCTGCCGGGGCACTATCACAACGGGGGCATCTGGCCGTTCATCGGAGGGCTCTGGGTCCGGTTCATCCACAGGCTGGGCCTGCGGGAGGTTGCCGTCAAGGAGATGCTCAAGCTCACCGAGCTGAACCGGCTCGGCAGGGACCAGGAGTGGGAGTTCAACGAATGGATGCATGCGCAGACCGGCAGACCCATGGGCAAGCGGTTCCAGGCCTGGTCGGCAGCCTCTTACATCCATGCGTGTCACGAGCTGCAGATGCCGGCACGAGTGCTCTCGAGCGAATGACCATGTCCGGTCGTGCATCGACGGTCGCACAGATCCCGGTCACGGGCGCGGCATGGCCGATGCGGGAGGACCCGGCATGGCTCGGCGGGCTGCTGCAGTTCTTGCGCGACCTCGGCCCGGTTGGTATTATGTTTTGGGCTCCAATCAAATGACGCTACGGTGGGTCGGCGGATCGGGAGTATCCCGATCCGACACAAGCGCCGCCTTGCCCGACACTCGCAGGGGCTGACTTTGCTCGAAAGCTGGAGACGCCGTGGATAGACTCGCCCTCCTGGGGCTCATGCTGCTGGGCGCTCTCGCCCTGGGCAAGACAGCCCGCCGGTTCACGATCCCCAAGGTGTCGGGTTATCTCGTGGCGGGGCTTCTCCTCGGGCCCTCCGGGCTCGCTGCCGTGACCGGTCGAGACATCGGAGAGATGGGGTTGATCAGCCGCCTGGCGATCGCTCTGATCCTCTTCGACATCGGTGGCGAGTTAGACGTCGCGACGGTGCGTCAGCACGGAGGTCGGGCCCTCCTTTCCGCGATGCTCGAGGGGGCCGTCACGCTGGCGCTGGTGTTCACCGTGGTCTGGTGGGTCAGCTCCAGCGTGGCGCTGGCCCTGTTGCTGGCATGCATCGCCGTGGAAACGTCTCCATCCGCCACCATCCTCGTGGTGAAAGAAGTGCAGGCCCGGGGGCCGTTCACCATGGCCCTCCTGTCGTTCGTCGCGGCCGACGTCGTGATCGCCATCTCGGCTTTCCACGTCTCCCTCGCTCTCCTCGGCATCGGTGGTCCCGTGGCGCTGCTGCAGGCCCTGGGGGGAGCGCTCGGCCTGGGGGTGCTCTTCGGCTGGATGATCGGCAAGATCGGCAGCCGTCTGTCCACCGATCTGGACCTCCTGCTCTTCGTCTTCGGCATGCTCCTGTTGCTCCAGGGCTTCTCCAGGAGCCTGGGCGCCTCGAGGATGATCGCCACGCTGGTGTGTGGCGCTGCCGCGGCGAGTTCTCCGGCCGTCCGGGGTCGCATCTTCGACATCCTCAAGCCGATAGCCGGGGTGCTCTATGCCGTCATGTTCGTGATGGCCGGGGCCGCCCTTCACCTGGATCTGCTCAGAGACATCGGCAAGGTGGGAGTCGCCTACGTGGTGACCCGTATCCTGGGCAAGGCGCTCGGCGGGCTTCTCGGTGGGGCCATGCAGTCGGAACAGTTGCGACGATGGAAGGTGCTGCCGCTCGGTCTATTCCCCCACGCCGGCGTGGCTATCGGACTCACCCTGACCCTCTCGGAGCTGCAGCCCGCCCTCGCGCCGACCGTGACGGTGGTCGTCCTGTCGGCCGTGGTCCTGTTCGAGCTGATAGGTCCCATCGCCACGAGCGCCTGCCTGCGGCTCGCCGGTGAGGCCGGCCAGCCCACCGACGTCCTGGACCTGGAGGTTCTCGAAGGCTCCGAGAATGGCGGCGTGAACAACGGAGGTGCGCCCCGGTGAAGAGGATGCTCTGGTTGATCATGTTCGTGAGTGCCGCGGCACGGGCCCAGCAGGCGCCCGTCGCCCAGCCGTCGGTCGCTCTCCAGCGCGTCTCCCTCGGGGATGCCCAGATCCAGGCCGACAAGCCGGCGGTCCTGGTGCTGCCGCGAGAGGCGCTGGAGCAGCTCGGAGCCGCCCTCGCGGGGCTCATCCCCTCGCTGAAGTCAGCGCCGGGCACGATTCTCCTCACCGACTCCACGCTGGTGCTCCTCTGGCGCGCCCCGGGAGTCCTCGAGCGCCGGATCGTCGTCCAGGAGCCCACGGTTCTCATGCCGATCGTCCCGCAGTCCAGCGCGACCTACCAGTACGCTCTCGAGGCCAGCGATCCCCGGAACCGATTCAAGGTCAGACTGCCCGCGGATGGCCAGTACTACCGGGTGGAGGTGGAGGTGCCGCAGGGACCGATCGTGGTCGAGGGACCCGGGGACCTGGAGGGAACGTTCGGGGAGACCGTGCCGGTGAAGATCCGGTTGGCCGCACGGGCGGGGATCAAGAGTGCCGTGGTCCATCACCGGAGCACCTCCACGAGCCCCTGGGCGACAGCCCCGATGCGCTTGGAGAGCGGTCAAGAGCAGGAGGGTCGCTGGGCCGCGAGCCTGGTCCGGCCGCTGGGCAAGGAGGTCACGATCGAGTATCACATCGTGGCCGACGACCTGCTGGGCCACACGACCCGCTATGGCCTGCCGGACAAGCCGTATCGGCTCAAGATCCTGGCCCCGGATGGTACTGTGCCGGGGCAGGGGGAACAGTAGCTGCCCGAGGGGAGACGGAAGGTGGACGTGACGAGGACGGGACTCTGGCCAATGGCCCGGGCCGGTGGCTTGGCGGCCTCAGCGTCGCTGGTCGCGCCAGCGCTCGCGTGGGCAGGGGGCGCCCAGGCGCCGGACCCGCTCGCGCCGGTCCTCCTGGCCCTTGCCGTGGTCCTGGTGGTGGCAAAGGTGGGGGGCGACCTGGCAGCCCGGGCCGGCCAGCCCCCGGTCCTCGGCGAGCTGGTCGGTGGGATCCTCGTCGGGAACCTGGCGCTCGTCGGGATCGGCTGGTTCACGCCGATGCGGTCCGATGCCGCCGTGGACATCCTCGCCCGTCTCGGCGTCGTCCTGCTTCTCTTCGAGGTCGGGCTCGAGTCGACGATCAAGGACATGCTGAAGGTCGGGCTCTCGTCGTTCCTCGTGGCCACGACCGGGGTGCTGGTCCCGTTCATCCTCGGATGGGGCGTCGGCTGGTGGATCCTGCCGGGCGCCAGCCCGCTGGTGCATGCCTTCCTGGGGGCCACGCTGACGGCCACCAGCGTGGGTATCACGGCCCGGGTGCTCCGCGATCTGGGACGCTCCCAGTCGGCGGAGGCCCGTGTGATCCTGGGCGCCGCGGTCATCGATGACGTGATGGGGTTGATCATCCTGGCCGTCGTCACCGGCGTGATCCAGGCAGCCGACAGGGGCAGCTCGCTGTCCTCACTGGAGCTCGCCCTCGTGCTGCTCAAGGCCAGCCTGTTCCTCGTGGGGGCGTTGGTGCTGGGGGCCTGGCTCTCGCCGCGCCTGTTCTCCCTGACGGCTCGCCTGAGGGTCGGCGACGTGCTGCTGGCCACGGCACTCTCGTTCTGCTTCCTGCTCTCGTACCTGGCCGCGGCGGTGGGCCTGGCGCCGATCGTCGGGGCGTTCGCCGCGGGGTTGATCCTCGAGTCGGTCCACTACCGGGACTTCACCGATCGGGGCGAGCACGAGCTCGAGGAGCTCGTCAGGCCGATCACGGCCATGCTGGCACCGGTCTTCTTCGTCCTGATGGGGATGCAGGTGGACCTGCGAGCGTTCGCGCGACCCGACGTGCTGTTGCTGGGCACCCTTCTGACCGGCGCTGCGATCCTCGGAAAGCAGGCCTGCTCGCTGGCCGCCGTCGGTCCGGGGCTCGACCGTCTGTCGATCGGAATCGGCATGGTGCCGAGAGGCGAGGTGGGTCTGATCTTCGCCAACATCGGGCTCGGCCTGACGCTGAACGGGCAGCGGGTGATCGATGAGGGGGTGTTCTCGGCGCTGGTGATCATGGTCGTGGTCACGACCCTGCTGACACCTCCGGCGCTTCGTTGGAGCCTGTCCCGTGGCCGTCAGGTGCAGGAGCCGATCCCTGCAGCCGGTCCGGATCGACCCCGGACGGACTGAGCCCGATCGCTGGAGGAGTTTTGGTTGGAAGGCCAACGACCGTGTGGTAGCCTGTCGCTCCGTCGACAATCCGCCCCGAAAGGCGGAGGGATCGGACACGGTGCTCGACTCGCGCCATCAGNNTGAGCGCTCCATGGTGAACGGCGTCGCCGAGACGGATCCGGGTTCCTCGATCGTCGTCGAGGAGCTGGGAGAGGTCCTCCAGTTCATGCGTCTCATCTGGGCGGTCGACCACGGTCTCCACGCGACCTCGAAGCGTATGGGGAAGGGACTGGGCATCACCGGCCCCCAGCGCCTGGTCATCCGTATCCTGGGCCAGTTCCCCTCGGCCACCCCAGGCGAGCTGGCCCGGCTTCTCTGCATCCATCCGAGCACGCTGACGATCATCCTCAAGAACTTGGAGCGCCGCGGCCTGGTCGAACGGTCGCCGGACCCGCTGGACGGTCGCTCATGCCGGCTGAGCCTCTCCCGTCAGGGCAAACGCCTGGCAGGACCGTCGGCCGGCACCGTGGAATCGGCAGTGGAGCAGACCCTCGCCCGGGCTGGCGCCAGGAGGGTTCGGGTCGCTTCGGCCGTGCTGGCGGAGCTGGCCCGGGCGCTGGCTCCCGAGGCTTTTCGATCCAGCCATCCGGGCTCGAGTGTCGGCGTGGCGAGAAAGTCGCCGGCCCGGCCGGGGCCCCGGCGGCGTCGACGGAGCTAGCCCGCCGTGACCGGCGTGGTCGTGACACTCCTCGTCCTCTCGACCCTCGTCGTGACGGTGGCGGTGTGGATGACCCGACTCGCCGACCGCACCGGGAACGGCCACGATCTGCGGGCCGATCCGGGGTAAGCTCCATCCGGTGGTGGGCCAGAATCTCCGGATCAATCGCCCAGGGACCTCTCGTCCGAACAGCGAGTACGGTCCGGGGCATTCTCAGGCTCACGGCCGCCGTCGGTGAAAGACCCGGTCTGCAGGCGAACCTCCAGCTCCCTCAGAGAGGCGCCGTACACGTCGTCTCTCGTGATCACGCCCACCACCTCCTCGTGCGAGACCGGGTCGACCACGACGAGCCCCTCCCCTGCCCAGTCGACCAGCAGCGAGTGCGCCTCCGAGAGTGGAGCGTTGGAGGCCACCTTCTTCGGGGATCTCTCGACCAGATCCTGGAGCCGCTTCCGGGTACCGCCGCCAGGACCGTGAAGGGCCGTGGCGATTGCTCTTCTCGGCACGATCCCCACCACCCTGTGGAAAACGTCCACCACGGGCAAGAAGGGGAGCAGGGTCGAGTCGCTGATCCGGTGGGCCGTGTCGAGATCCGTGTCGAGCCCGACTACCGGCACGTCACGATGCATGTGCGCGGCGACGTCGGTCCCCTCGAGCAGGAGACCCAGCACGTCGTGACGATGGGCCTGCGAGTCGTTCCAGGTACTGACCTGCTTGCGATAGAGGGAGTAACGACTGGTCAGAAGGAAGCTCAGGGTACACACCCAGAGCGACGGCACCAGGAGCTGGTAGGAGCCGGTCATCTCGCTGACCATGATCACGGTGGAGATCGGAGCATGGGCGATGCCGGCGAAGAACCCTGCCATCCCCACGATGGTGAAGCTCGCCGGGTTCGTGACCAGCTGTGGCCAGGTCTGATAGAAGAGCATGCCCAGGGCGCCGCCGAGGCAGCCCCCGATCACCATGGAGGGGCCGAAGACCCCTCCCGAGCCGCCGGAACCGATGCTGAACGAGGTGGTCAGGATCCGGAAACCCGCCAGCACGAGCAGGGGAAGCGCCGAGTAGTGTCCCAGAAGCGCCTCCTGGACCTCTCCGTACCCGGTGAACGCGGCGCCGGGAAGGAAGAAGGCCATGCTCCCGGTCAGCAGTCCGCCGATCGCCGGGTGCAGCCACCGAGGACCCGGAAGTCGGCGGCACAGCGACTCGAAGCCGTAGAACGTCCTCACGAAGAGGATGCCCGCCCCGGCCACGGCCAGCGCGAGCACCGAGTAGAGGATCAGTTCCAGGGGGTTGGTGAACGCCATATCCGGGACTCGGAACAGGGGCTGCCAGCCGAAGACCGACGAGAAGATCGAGTAGGCCGTGACGGAGGCGATGACAGCCGGCACGAGCACCTGGTGCTCGATCTGGGAGGTGTTGTACAGGATCTCTCCGGCGAAGAGCGCTCCGGCCAGCGGGGCCCGGAAGATCGCCCCGACGCCGGCGCCCATGCCGGCCGCCGTGAGCGTGCGCCGCTCGATGGGATCGAGGTCCAGCGCGCGTCCGAGCCAGCTTCCGATGCCGGCGCCGATCTGGGCGATGGGTCCCTCCCGGCCTCCGGAGCCGCCGCTCCCGATGAGGACCGCCGCCGTGACCGCCTTGACGAGGGGAACCCTGGAACGGATGTGCCCCCCCTTCTGGTGATAGGCGTCGATGGCGGCATCGGTGCCGTGCCCCTGGGCCTCGGGAGCGAACTTCCACACGATGAGGCCGCTGAGGAGCCCACCGAGGGCCGGCACGAGGAAGAACAGCCACCGCGGCATGACCCCGGGAGTCAGGTGGAAGACCGCCGGCTCTCCGAGCACCTCCGGCGAGGCGTAGCCCAGGAGGCCCCGCTGGAAGACTGTCAGACTGAGCTGCAGCAGCAGGTAGAAGCCCACAGCCCCGACGCCCGCCCCGACCCCCACGAGGGCCGAAAGCAGGAACTGGCGGCCCAGATTGCCGATGAGCGGCAGCCGCGTGAAGAAGAGTGAACGGGCGGGTCCTGGTTCTCTCATGTCGCCCGCGCCCGTCTCTCGAGCACGATCCTGGTCACCGCGGATCGCGCGATCGCCGGTCCCTGGTCGGGGGATCCTCCCAGGGAGCGGAGTCCCACTCGCCGGTGGGCGGGAACCACAGGGAGATCGTGGCGCCGACATTCTTCTCCGTGGAGACCGCCACGCGTCCACCGTTCTGCGTGATGATGCCGTAGACCGCGGAGAGACCGGGTCCGATGCTGCTGGCGAGCAGTGAGGTATGGCCCAGGATGATGCCCAGCAGGTTGTCGAAGTGATGCGCCGCTCCGCCGGTCAACCGAGCCAGGGATTCCAGCCTGAGCTGATGGTCGTGGTCCAGGATGTTCTCCGTGACCTGCTGGTCGGCCGGCACCTCCTCCGTCACGTCCCGGGCCACACCGTACCGGCTTCTCGGGTTCCGATGGAGCACGACGTTCCAGCGGGGCCGGCGGTACGCGCCATCCCTGCAGCGGTACCGTTTCTCGAGATCCGGGGACACCCGGTGTGTCGGGAACCGCCGGCGTTCTCCCGAAGAAGGCTACATGTTCGAAGATCGGCCGGGAGTTGCCGTGGCCAAGACTGCGCACATCACTTGGCGCTGGGGGACGGAGAGGGAGAGGGAGAGGCCTCCGGGCTGGCGCTCGCCGGAGGCGCCGCCGATCCCGCGGGTGAAGCGCTCCACGCGGTCGGCGGCTGGGCCGGCCCTTCCCCGCAGCCCACCATCATGCACACCATGGTCAGCGCGACCACCCAGATCACTACCGACATCCTCCAGCGGATCGCCTTGGGCATCATCATCCTCCCGTCGGGTTGACCGGACCTGGGTCCCTTCGGTGCTCGAGCTCGATGCGACCCCGGGCAGTACCCAGACGTCGGCTCGGGCGGGGAAGCACCGACAGTGCCGGGCTCGAAGGAGCCCGATCGCCCACGGGTCCGGGGGGTCTCCGGATCCACGGTCCCATCGAAGAGAATAGCAGTCGCCATCGGCATGGTCAAGTAGTATCATTTGAGTTCAAATGGCACCGTCTGTACTCTCGTCCTTCGCTACCGGAGAGCCCACCGGTGGATGGAGGCCAATGTAGTTTGGCATCAAAATAGATTTCTTGTAGACTCGGGTCAGGCCCCATGGCTGGGCCCGCATCTCGTCCCCGGAAACTCCAGGTGGTGGACGATGGACTCTGAACCGGCGACGCCGGTCGTCCGAGGTTCCCCGAGACAGATCTGGCCGGTGCTGGTCGGCCTGGTGACCGTGGCAGCGACCGCGGTGCTGTCCCAGACCATCTACGTCAGGGAGGAGCACCAGCTGCAGCAGGTCATCCAGATAGAGGCGCTCCGGGCACGGACGGACCAGCGCGGTGACGTGGAGGCGGCGATCCAGGCGCTCAACCGCCTGGCGCGAGTCTGGGAACGGAGGCGGAGCCATCCGGCGGAGGAGCTGAGCTTCGAGGCGGAGCTGGAGGTGACGGCGCATGCTCACCTTCAGGCGATCGAGTGGCTGGATCCGGGCTGCAGCGTCCGGTGGGTCGTGCCAGAGGAGCGGGCCACCAAGCTCACCGGAGTTGATCTGAGGAGCGAGCCCCGGCACCGGGAGGCGCTCGAGGCGGCCAGAGCTCAGGACCGTGTGGTCGTCAGCCGGCCGATGGACCTCTTGATGGGGGGAAGGGGTTTCCTGCTCATCAGACCGGTGCGGTCAGCCGATGGGCTGGTCGGCTTCCTGGTCGGCGTGATGCGATTCCAGGAGCTGGTGGCCTCGACGCTGGACGAGGAGTTCGCCTCGCGGTACACCCTCTCGATCTGCGAAGGGGGAGCCGTCGCCTACTCCTCTCCGGGGACCGATCGTCGACTCGAGGAACGGTGGAGCCAGGAGGTCACCCTGAAGATCCTGAACGCTGCTTGGCAACTCCGGGTATGCCCGACCGGCGGGACGCTCGCCGCCGTACGGAGCTTCCTGCCGGAACTGACGATGGTGGTCGGCTTCCTGCTCGCTCTCATGCTCTGCTGGATCATCCATCTGGCGCGCACGGCCCGGGTTCGGGCGGAGCTCTCGGAATCGCTCAATCGTCACCTGTCGGACCAGATTGCCCATCGGAAGAAAGCCGAATCGGAGCGCGACCGGTTCTTTGCCCTCTCCAATGACATGCTCGGCATCGTCGGGCTCGACGGGAGGTTCCGCCAGATCAACCCGGCCTGGGAACGGGTGCTGGGAATCCCGCTCGGGGAACTGATGTCGCGGCCTGTGGAGGAACTGGCACACCCGGACGACGGGAGTCCGGTCATTCGGGCCCAGGCGGCTGGAAACGGGGCGGAGCCGGTCTCGTTCGAGGGGCGTTTCCGGACGAGCGCCGGGGAGTTCAAATGGCTTCACTGGACGATGACCGTGCTGCGGGACGAGTCAGTCTGTTTCGCCGTCGCCTGGGACGTCAGCGAGCGAAGGCGCTGGGAGGGACTCCTGGCTCATCAGGTGGAGGAACTCGCGCGCTCGAACGCGGAGCTGGAGCAGTTTGCGTACGTTGCCTCTCACGATCTCCAGGAGCCGCTCCGGATGGTGGCCATCTACACGGACCTGCTGGCGAGCGAGTACGGGGACAGATTCGACGAGAGAGCCCACCGGTACGTCGACTACGTCGTCGAAGGTGCCACGCGCATGCGCTCGCTGGTCCGGGATCTGCTGGAGTTCGCCAGGGTCGATGGCCGCAGCAGCCCCACAGTGGTGGACTGCGAGGCAGCGCTGGCAAACGCTCTCGAGAATCTGAAGGCGGCGTTCGAGCAATCGGGGGCCTGCATCGAGCACGATCCTTTGCCCCGCGTCCAGGGCTATCCGATGTACGTGACCCAGCTGTTCCAGAACCTGATCGGCAACGCGATCAAGTTCAGGGCCCAGCAGCCGCCCCGGATCCAGATCCTGGCCAGCAAGGGAGAGGATGGCTGGACTGTGGGGGTGCGGGACAACGGCATCGGCATCGACCCGCGGCACGCTCACCGCGTCTTCCAGATCTTCGAGCGACTCCACGGGCGATCCCGGTACCCGGGAAACGGCATCGGGCTGGCGCTCTGCCGCAAGATCGTCCAGCTCCACCGCGGGCGCATCTGGGTGGAGTCCGTTCCCGGGCAGGGCTCCACGTTCTTCTTCACCCTGCCCGGAGAGAGGGCGGCGAGCCCATGAGCGTCGCATCGGTATGGGTGCTGCTCGTCGACGACAACCCAGGCGACGTGGAGCTCGTGCAGTCGGTCCTCGAGGAGAGGGGAACGGGCGTTCTGGTGTCCGTCGCGCAAGACGGCGACGAAGCCCTCGCGCGCCTGTGCTCCGGCACCAGCATCGAAGGGACCCAGCTTCCCCGGCTCATCGTGCTCGACTGGAACCTCCCACGCACGTCCGGCCGGGAGGTCCTGGCCCGGGTGAGGGCGGACCCCCGGACGCGGCGCATCCCCGTCGTGGTACTGACCACTTCGTGCTCCGACAGGGACGTGGAGCTCGCGTACGACCTCGGGGCCAGCTGCTACCTGGTGAAACCGATGCGACTCGCAGAGTTCCGGGCTGTGCTCGGCCTGCTGAGGGAGTTCTGGCTCCGGGTGGCGGTCCTCCCGGGAGGCACCGGCCCCACCTCTTGAATCGACTGGATGGCCTCAGGGTGATTGTCAGAGCAGCCGGAAGCCGGGTCGTTGCCTGGACTCGGTGGCCGCCGCGGAAGGGACAGAGGTGATGGAACATGACGATGGACACCCACGAGATCAGTGTCGTGGTCATCGAGGACAATCCTGCGGATGCCGACCTGATCAAGACACAGCTTGGCCAGAACGGCATCTGTGACGTGCGGCACGCGCTGACGGGCGCAGAAGGCCTCGATCTCGTCAAGGAGCGACGGGCCGACCTGATCTTCGTGGACTACGGCCTTCCGGCAGACGACGGTCTCGTTGTCTTGCGTCAGCTTCGCGAGCTGGATCGCACGGTGGCGGTGGTCTTCTTGACCAACAGCCGTGACGTTCGAGTGGTGAAGGAGTCGATGCGCCTCGGAGCTGCGGACTATCTCACCAAGGACTCAGTGCTCGGCGGCGGGCTCTGGCAGAACGTCTCCGCGGTGGTCGAGGGTGTCCTCCGGCGGAGGCAGACCGCGGCGATCGAGCGGGACCTGGTCTCCATCGTGTCGCACGATCTCCTCGTCCCTCTCTCCAACGTCCTGGGCTTCGCCGAGCTGCTCCTCGACAGCCGGCGAGGCGGCCTCAATCCGTTCCAGTCCGACAACCTCTCGCGCATCCTGGCGAACGCACTCTACATGCACAGTCTCATCCGGTCGATCCTGGTATCGATTCGTGTGGATGCCGGAACGTTCCGGGTCCGGCCCGTGCCGATCGACCTGCCGGTGCTCCTCGCCCGGTTGATCGACCGCATCGGGCACCTGGCCTCCAAAGGGCATCCGGATACAGCAGCCCGGTGCCGTCGCCCACCTGACGGTGACCGTGGATCCAGTGATGATCGAGCAGGCTGTCACGAACCTGCTCTCCAACGCGATCAAGTTCGCACCACGGGAGTCCCTGGTCGAGGTCGGTGTCGACCTGGAGCCGCGTGTCGCGCGGGTGTGGGTACGAGACGAGGGGCCCGGTATCTCGGCGGAGGATCGGGCCCGGATCTTCCAGAAGTTCGCCCAGGCGCGTTCGAGCTCCGCGGGCTGGGAGACCGGCGCCGGGCTGGGACTCTACATCGTGGAGCGGATCGTGACCGCCCACGGGGGCCAGGTCTTCGTGGACTCGGAGGTGGACGTCGGCACCACCATGTCGTTCACCCTGCCGCTTTCCCGGCCTGACGCCGGTGGGTAGACCTGGAGGGCACCTGTCCGATCGCGGAACCTCACAGAGAGGACGCAAGGGCCATCAGGAACCGGCGCATCGCCACAGTGTCCCGGATGTTGTGATGCGCGCGGGAGGCCCGTGATCCGACATGGATGCTGATGGCCCCTTCCGGGAGTGCTGCGAACAAGTGTTCGTCGGTCTCGTCATCACCGGCCGCGATCGCCAGCGCCCCGGGATGGGCGCCACAGAGCGCTGCGGCCACGAGCCCCTTGTTCACACCGTGCGGCTGCACCTCGACCACCTTGTCCCCGGAGAGAACCGCGACAGGGACGTTGCTGAGCGCGTGGGTGAGATGGAGCTTCAGCTCCCGGGCCTGCCACTCGGCGAACTCCGGGTCGCACATGCGATAGTGCCACGCCAGGGAGAAGCTCTTCTCTTCGATCATCGAACCCGGAGTCCGCTCGACGCAGAGGCCCAGGATCTCGAGCACCTTCTGCTTCCATGATGCGTCGACCGGCCTGCACAGGGCCCACTCTCCCCCCACCGGCCGCGACCAGAGGCCGTGCTCCGCGTGGAGGCCGATCGGGAGCTGCCCGAGCCACGACTCCAGGGTTCCCCGGGAACGGCCGCTGATGATGTGGACCCTGGCCCTGGCGCTGCCAGAGAGCGAGGCGAGCAGGTCCAGCAGGTCTTTGTCGGGGCTCGCAAGATCGGGTCGCCGCGTGTAGGGAGTCAGCGTCCCGTCGTAGTCGAGAAGCAGGAGGACCTCGTGGGCCCGTGCCACCCTCTCCAGGAGCTGGCTCCTCACCTCACGGTCCATCCTGACGCCGGCCTCCCGGCTGCCCGGGTCGTTCTCCTGGCGGAGATCACCCAGGAAGGTGCGAGCCCATCTGTGAACGTCGAACTGCTCGATCCGTTGCCGCATCGCTCGCATGCGTGCCCGCCGCTCTTGCTCCGGAAGGAGGAGCGCTACCCGAGTGGCGTCTGCGATGGCATCAACGTTGTAGGGATTCACCAGGAGCGCGCCGGCCATCTCGGCGGCGGCTCCAGCAAACTCGCTGAGCACGAGCACGCCATCCTCGTCCGTCCTGGCGGCCACGAACTCCTTGGCCACCAGATTCATCCCGTCTCTGAGCGGGGTGACCAGCATGACGTCGGTGGCGGCGTACAGCGCCAGGAGGTCCTTCTGGGAAACGCTCTGGTGAAGGTAGTGGACCGGGGTCGATGTGGCCGTTCCGAACGCCCCGTTGATCCGACCGACCAGCCCGTTGACCTCGGAGGTGAACGATTCGTACTCGTCGACGTGCTCCCGTGATGGGACTGCCACCTGGATGAGGCGAACCCTGCCGCGCAGCTCGGGGTGTTTCTGGAGAAGCCTCTCGATGGAAAGGAGCCTCCGCGGGATCCCCTTCGTGTAGTCGAGCCGATCGACGCCCAGCAGCAGGCGGAGGTCCTGGTTCTCGTACCGGAGACGCGCCACCTCCGCCCGCACGCTCTCGGTGCGAGCAAGCCTGTCGAAGGTGATGAAGTCGATGCCCATGGGATACGCCCCGAATCGAACGGTCCGTCCCCCTGAACGCACCCTGTCCACGTCTGGGGTGAGGCCCAGGATGTGGATCAGGCTGTTGCCGAAGTGCCTCGCGTAGGAGAGAGTGTGAAAGCCGACGAGATCAGCGCCGAGCAGCCCGAGCAGCAGCTCCTCCCTCCACGGGAAGATCCGGAAGACCTCCGTGGCCGGGAACGGGATGTGGAGGAAGAAGCCGATTCTCGCCTCGGGGATCATCTCGCGAAGCAGGGACGGGACGAGCGCCAGCTGGTAGTCGTGGACCCAGACCGTGTCCCCCGGACGGTAGTGGTTCGCGGTGAGGGTCGCGAAGCGTTCATTGACCTGCCGGTAGGCGTCCCACTCGCTCGTGCTGTAGGGGATCTTGTCGAGCAGGTAGTGGAAGAGAGGCCACAAGAACCCGTTGGACACTCCGTCGTAGTAGGCTCGCACCTCACCGGGAGAGAGGTAGCAGGGGACCGCCCGCAGGTCCAAGAGCTCGCGTTCCAGCCCCTCGATCTGGCCCTTGTCGAGCCGGCTCGTGTCGCCTGGCCAGCCGATCCAGAGGCCACCCGACTCCTCGTGCGGCCCTTTGAGCCCCGTGGCCAGCCCGCCGGCAGACGGAACCACGCTGAGCTTCCCGTGCTCGACCTTGGTCGATACGGGGAGTCGGTTCGACACGATCAGGAGACGCCCCATACGGTCCTTCCTCCCTCATACCGGTGCCAGTAGTGGCACCTGGCAACGGGGTCCCAGGTCCAGTTGGATGACTCGAAATCCTTGAAGATGATCCGGGCGTCCGGATGGCGGTCCGGTGTGTCGCTCCACACGTAGAAGTCACGATGGACGCTCCCGGGCGGTGCCGTTGGCCACGTCTGGACCCTCCGTCGCGGCCGCGGCGGTCGGCTCTGTCGCGTGGTCCACCCTGAGGTCGACCAAGACGATGGCCCACTTCAGCCTCCCCTGCTCGTCCCGGGCACACTCGACGTGGACGCCCAGCCGGCGGGACGGGCTGGACGGCTGGGCCGGATCCTCGATGCGGACCTCGGTGTCTTTGGTCCGATCGGGCGCCGTGATCGCCGAGGCGATCGCCGTCGCGAGCGGGACCGGGAGGCCGCCGTGATCCAGCGGCCTGTCGATGATGTCGTGGGATGCGGTCGGCAGGAGCTTGAAGAAGAGCTCGTTGGCGTTGCTGATCCGCCGGTTCTGATCGATCAGGAGACAGGCGCTGCTCAGGAGATTGACCAGGGCCTGGAACTGCTGGGTATCCTCACGGATGGTCGTGGCCTTCAGGACGTCGAATCG
>JACQZM010000203.1:0-18387 GCA_016213885.1 Candidatus Rifleibacteriota bacterium
AATCGTAGGTACACAGATACGTTTCCAATCCGTCAGCAGCCTGAAGAAGTTCTTCACCGGTCAAGGGACTCACCTCCACCCCTGACTAGAAGAGACAAAAAGCGGCCCATGAGTTACATCATGTTACGTTGTAGTGCTAGGGCCCCCAGGTTCCGTTCGACCAGGTAATCGAGCGCACCGAACAGGGGCCGCCGGTCGGCGGTGAGCAACAACGAGCCGACCCCAGGCGCCTCGAGATCGAGGTCGACCACGAGCACGTTCCGGCCGCGACGAGCCTGCTCGGCAGCAACCACCGATACCGCCGTCGATCGACCGACGCCGCCCTTCAGGCTCGCAAAGGCGATTCGAGGTGGTCGGGCCTGCACGGCGGTGGGCGCTCTCAGCCAGTCAGCGCCGACGACGCGGCGATCGATGTAGCGGATGCTCGATGATTCAATCTGGACCAAACGGGCTCCGGGATCCGAAAGGATGCTGCAGGCGCCTGCCTCATCGCGTCCGATGAGGACCCGGTCTGGTCGCGCGTAGGCGCCGAGGTCCTCTCGAAGGAGCGCGGAGATGCGACACTGCTCAGCGCTCTCGAACTCCGTGTCGGCGAAGAACGCGAGAGCACCCGAGACGTCGCGGAGAACGACCCCTGCGCGTGCCCGCTCAGGCCCCAGCTCTGTCGTGATTCTCTGGACCAGTCTGGGCAGGCTGTCGTCGAATCGACACGGGGCAGCCATCAGGATGCCTCCATCGCTCTTGTGAGGCGATGAGCATCACGTTTCCAGCGCGCTACCCAATCCGAGCGGATGTCCTTCGCTGGCGCATATCGCATCGTTGTGTCCCACTCCTGCATCAGGGACTGGTCTTCCGCAAGAGCTCTCAGCTCGCCTCCACGTCGACCGCGCACACTGTCTCGAAGCAGCGTCTTCAAGACGGGGAAATGGGCATAGAAAGGGTCGTCCCGCCGTTGATCGGAGGAGAGTGGCCACAGGCCAGACCGCCTCATCATCTCCTTGAGCGCACACTCCGCGGCAATCCCGTAAAGGTATCCCGCTACCTCAGGGCGCCGATGGGCAGGCAGAGCTTCCGGATCCTCCAGACGGTCTGCGGCCAACAAGTGTCGGCGCGCAGAGTCTCTGAAGTCCCTCGAGTATGCCATGCTTTCATTTTCTCATGGAGAATGCAGAGGAAGCACCACACTTCTCTCGACCCGCACTGGACCGATTGCGAAATCGGCCCGTGCCTCGACCTCGAAATCCGTGGCGCCCCCAGCGCTGAAGTGGAGGACGACAATCAAGCTCTTCGGAGCCTCGTGCTCGGTGGATTCCAGTCCACGGGTGGCACTCGCCGCTTCGGATGTCGCCAGGCTCACGGACTTCGGGTCGAGTGTCCTGCCGGAAGACATGTATGCCAGGACGCGAGAGAACGGCGGAACCATCCTCTACTCGGCGCCGGAGATCGTGGGGACGATGCTGGCGCCCCGCAGCTTGGGCGAGGCAGGGCCACCGGGTCCGCGGAGTTCGGTCTGGCGAGCATCGTTTCGTCCACCGGTGATGGTATTGTGGTGCCCGGAGGTTCGACATGTCCCCCCTGCCCGTTCTGGCGGACCGGTATGCGATCACGGCGGAGCTCGGCCACGGCGGCATGGGCGCGGTCTACCGCGCCATGGACCGACAGCTGGGGCGGGAGGTGGCGGTGAAGGTCATCCTGGCCGACGTCAGCGCCAAGGACGAGTACCTCCAGAGGTTCCGTCGCGAGGTCAGGGCGTGCGCGGCTCTCTCGCACCCCAACATCGTGCGGATTCTGGACTTCGGGGCGGCCGGCCAGAGGCGCCTCTACTACGTGATGGAGCTGCTCGAGGCGGCGAGTCTGCAACAGCTCATCGACGACAGGGGCGCCCTGCCGGCCGATGAGGTCGTGGCGCTGATGGCGCAGGCTGCCGACGCGCTGTCCTTTGTTCACGAGCGAGGGATGATCCACCGGGATGTCAAGCCGGCGAACCTCATGGTGGACCGCCACGGCCACCTGACGGTCATGGATTTCGGCCTGGCGAAGGTCGAGGGCCGGACGCTCCTGACCGCGGAGGGAGAGCTGCTGGGCACACCCAGGTACCTGCCTCCCGAGGCGATCGGCTCTGCCCCCCCGGCTCCGGCACTGGACATCTACTGCCTCGGCGTGACGTTCTGGGAGGCCGTCGCCGGCGTGTACGCCTTCTCGGGAGGTTCGACATGTCACCGCTCCGGGGGGCAAGGCCCGGGTCGTGGTGCTGGCGGCTGCCGTGGCCCTCTGCATCGCGGCGGCGGCGTTCATCATGAAGTCCGGGGGGCGATCCGGCCCCGACCCGGCCGCCCGGAGTCCCTCTCCCCTGACTTCTGCCGCGCCTCGGTTCGACCCGGCCGATGTGGAGGTGGAGTGGAGCGTCGGCGTCGACCGGGTCGCGGCGTCCGTGAGGAGAGGGCCGCTGTCCACCTGTTGCCTGGAGGTCCTCTCGGCTCGTGGCGTCCGCAGGGTCCAGAGCGCACCCGGTGCGGCTCGCCGTCTTCCGGTACGGCTCGAGGTGGACCATCTGGAGCCGGACCAGCCGTACGAGGTCACCTTGACCGACGGGTCAGCCAGGAAGCTGGCCGGCCGGGCGCTCCGGACTCTCTCCATGAAGCGAGGTCTCGACCGCGTCGTGACGTCGCTCCGGGAGGTCGACCCCTACTCGCTGACCAGGGGGATCACCCGCGAGATCGAGGAGCTCTGCAGGCGGCCGGCGACGCCGGCCCGGGAGAGAGCGCTGCAGGATTCGCGCCGGCGCTGGGAGGCCGCCATCGGCGCCTCGATCGCAAGAAGTCGACTGGAGGCGACCGTCCAGCTGTTCGCCCCGGTGAAAGACCTGGTCTACGGGGACCGGAGCACCGACAGAACCGCGTTGCTGGCCCTGTACCAGCTGACCACGGAGCTGAAGGAGCTGGAGGAGACCGCGTCGTTCAACCGGCTGAGGGCGCCCCGGCTGGCCGAGCGGCTCTTCTGTGTTCGTCACGGCCAGGCCGACCGGTCGGCGATCTCCGGAGACCGCGGTCTGGCCTGCTTCTTCAGGGCGCTGACTTCTCCGACGCCTTTCGAGGACGCGATCCGCAGGTCGCCGGACTGTCGGATCGTCGCCGTGGACGCCCCGGATCTGTTCCAGGCGCTGCAGGATCCTCGCGATGCAAGCGCCGGCAGCGCCTTCGATTTCGGAGCGACCTACACCCACCCGGTGCCGCTCCCCGCACCTCCCACGGGAGGCGCGGGCGGCGCCGAGATCCGCGCGGTGATCCACGATCTGTCGCCTCGGACCGCGTTCAGGGTTCTGGTGGCCGGGGAATCGAACCCCGCATCCTGGCGCCTCCTGGCGCTGCTCAGGCCGCGAAGCCAGGGGCCCCACACCGTCTACCACTCCGTCGCGCCGGCCGTGCTGGTCGGGGGCCCGCTGCGCTTCCGGGTGGAGCTGGCTTTCGACAACTCCTGGTACCTGAACGTGCCGAGGTCGGCCGAGATGAGGGGGTATCTACCGTGTCTGCAGTTCGCCTACGCCGGACCCGGCGTCGCGGCCGCGTCGGGAACGCCGGCGTCGACGAGGTGATCGCCGGTCGAAGACGACGGGGCGGCCAGAAAGAGAGAAGTACTGCGTCGCGCTGGCCAGCTGCCGGTCCGTGTCCGCGAGGACCTCGGCGAGCGCACCGTTCGCGGCCTCGGTCTTGATCGAGGCTCACCGTGGAAGGGGAGGGGATCCGGTCGCGGTGGCGCCCGACGGAGGAGTTCCCTCGGGGGCGGGCATGACTCCCGGGAGCTGCTGCTCCAACCCGGGACAGCCCCGGCTGCCGATGGAGTCGAACCCGCTTCCAGAGCGCACGAACCGGAGAGAGCGCCAGATGGCACGATTCTGGCGACCAAGTGGCCGCTGGCCGATCGAATCCCGGGAGGGTTCGGCGGCCCGGACCCGGGCGGCCCGAGCTCGGTCCGCCCTCGACATCGGAAGCGAGACCGCTTCAAGGCAGGAGGCCTCACATCATGAAGATAGCCGTCTTGACCGCGATCGTGGCGCTGGGTCTCACGACGATGGCATCGTCCCTCCGGGCGGCAGGGCCATCGATGTCCGTCTCCAGGACGTACCTGGTGGAGACGTTCGATCCGGACAACCCGGAACTGCAGGCGTTGCCCTGCGCCGGCGAGTCCACCAGCCGCGCGGCTACCGCCCAGGCGTCCCGGAACACGGCGTCGCTTGCGTACGCTCCGGCACCCATGGTCATCTGTGTCGCCGGTCGGGCCATCCAGGAAGAGATCCGGGGGAGACCGGCCTCGCAGACAGCGAACCTCTCCGGCGGTTCCGGGACCGATGGCGCCGGGGCCGTGCATCGGGGAGTCACCGGTCCCCGGCTGGGCAGAGGAGGCATCGTTGTCGGACCGCCGGACGCGCCGAGCTGGTGGTGAGCGCAAGAGGCGGGTCGAGGAGCACGACCCGGGCTGCCCTCCGGGCTCACCAGCCGGAGCCGCGCTTCCTGAGAAGCTCCTGGGCCTCCTTGATTCCGCCACCGGCGGCCTGGCGGAACCACTGGAGCGCCTCGGGGGCGTTCCTGGCGAGGCCCAGGCCTTCGTCGAGACAGAGGGCGTAGCGGTACTGGGCCTGCGGGTGACCCTGCCGCGCCGACTTCGAGAACCAGTTCGCGGCGCCGGCGAGGTCGACCGGCACGCCCCGGCCCTCCTGGAGGCACACCCCGAGGTTGTACTGGGCCGCTCCCAGGCCCAGCGCCGCGGACCTGCGGAACAGGGCCACGGCTCCGGGCGGGTCGGCCTTTCCTGCCCAGCCCAACAGGAGGAACATGGCGACCTTGTTGAGGGCGTCGGCGTGGTTCTGGGCCGCCGCTCTCCGGTACCACTGGAGCGCCTCGGAGAGGTCGAGCGGCACCCCCTTGCCGAGCTGATAGCACTCCCCCAACCGGTTCTGGGCTTCGGAGTACCCCTTCAGGGCGGCGCTCCGGTAGTAGCGGACCGCCGCGGCCAGGTCGCGGGGAACGCCCTGTCCGGTCTCGTGGCAGACGCCCATCGTGGTCTCGGCAATCACGTCGAAGTTCTCCGCCACCGTGTTCAAGACCTCCAGCGCCGCCTTCCCCGGGTCACCGGACCCCGCTGCTGCTGTCCCGGCGCCGATGCCGGCCCGCTGCCTCAGCTGCGCCGCCTCTGCCGGGTCCACGGTGACGCCCACCCCGGTGTCGTAGCACTGGGCCAGCGATGCCATGGCGGTCGTGTCACCCTGGTCGACCGCCTTGCGATACCAGCGCACCGCCTCCTTCTCGTCGCGGGCGACGCCGATGCCGTTCTCGAAGCAGAGCCCCAGGTTGTGCTGCCCCCGGACGTCCCCGCGCTCCGCGGCACGCCGGTACCACGTGAAGGCCTGCACCGGGTCCTGTGTGACGCCGCGTCCGTGCTCGTAGCACAGACCCACGGCCCAGATCGCCCGGGACAGTCCCTTCTCTGCGGCCCTGCGGTACCAGTAGAGCGCCTGGTTCTGGTCCTTGGCCACGCCGATGCCGACGTCGTAGCAGACGCCGACGCAGTAGGTTCCGTCGGCCGATCCGAGCTCCGCGGCGCGCCGGTACCACGCCAGCGCCTCGCCGGGATCGTGGGTGACGCCCTTGCCGGCCTCGTGGAGCCAGCCGATGCGTCGGGCGATCTCGCCCAGGTTGGCCGTGGCCAGACGCCGATCGAAGACGAACCGGTACCACTTGAGCGCCTCCGGGTGGTTCCCCGGGATTCCCTGTCCCGCCAGAAGAGCGTCGGCGAGCAGCCGCGCCGCCTCGACATCGCCGCTCTCGGCGGCCCGTTCGAACCAGCGGACCGCCTGGGCCGGATCCCGGGGCACGCCGGCGCCCTCCGAGAACATCGTGCCCAGGATCCTCTGCGCGGTGACGCTCCCGCCCTCCGCGGCCTTCTTGTACCAGACCGCGGCCTGGACCGGGTCTTTCGGGGTCCCGTTGCCATGCCGGTACGCTTCGGCCAGCCGCTCCTGCGAGGATCCGTGGCCGGCGCCGGCCGCCCGCGTCAGCCAGAAGAGCGCCTTGGTCCGGTCCCTGATCGGCGCTCCATCGGTGTACATGTCCGCGATGGCCCGGAACTCGTCCCCCTGGTTCGCCGTCGCCAGCCGCAGCCAGAGCTCGAGGCGACGCGTGTGCCACAGCCACGCAAGCCCGATGACGAGAGCCACGACGATCGCCCCGGCCCATCGACGGGGTGATCGGGGTCGCGCCGTGACGACCTCCTCCGGTCGATCGGAGGAAGGACAGGGGGCGGCGACCGGGGCCACAGGCTGCGACGGAGGTGCCGACACCGGTCGGAGGTCCGGCCCGGCAGAGGGCACCTGGACCGTCTCGGAGGGAAGGAGAGCGGACTTGAGCGCCTGGAGAGCCTCTCTGAACGGCCCGGCTCCGCCGAACCTCGAGGACGGTTCCTTGGCCAGCGCCCGCTCCAGGATCTTGTCGAGCGCCTCCGGAAGCCCCGGGCGGATCTGGTTCACCGAGGGAGGGGGCCTGGAGACGTGCTGGAAGAGGAACTCCGCCAGCGACGGGCCGGGGAACGGAAGCTTCGACGTGACCAGCTCGAAGAGGATCACACCGACGGCGTACACGTCGCTGGCCGGGGACGTGTCCTCGCCGCGACACTGCTCGGGACTCATGTAGGGCGGCGTGCCGAGGACCCGGCCGACGCTCGATCCGGCGGGCAGGCCCTTGGACCTCGCCAGCCCGAAATCGCCGATCTTGGGGATGCCGCGCGGCGTCAGGAAGACGTTGTCGGGCTTCAGATCACGATGGATGATGCCTTGCCGGTGGGCGGTCTCCAGACCGTCGAGGATCCCCACGACCAGATCCAGCGACTCCGGGAGGGTGAGCGCCGGGGCGCTGCCCATCCGCCGTGCCAGGGAGATCCCGTCCACGTACTCGAACACCACGTATGGCGTCGTCCCGTCCTCGCCGACGTCGTGAACCGTCACGATGTTCGGATGGCTCAGGCTGGCCAGGATGCGGGCCTCCTTCAGGAGCCGCTGGACCTGGGAAGGCGCGACGTCCTCGCCCCTGACGACCTTCACCGCCACGAGTCGATCGAGCCGCTGCTGGCGCATCAGGTAGACCGACCCCATGCCGCCCCGCCCGAGGAGCTTCACGAGCCGGAAGCTGGAGAGGAACTCGGCCGAGAACGGGGTCGTCACCTGGGCAGGAGGCGTGAGCCCGGCACTGTCGGTGGCCGATTCGGTGATCAGGGCAGCGGCGTCGACTCCGCCGGACGGTGGGGGTGAACCGCAGGTCGGGCACCGTCCCGGTTCGCATCCGTCAGGCCGGATGTCCAGGTGGGTGCCGCAGGTCTCGCAGAGTCCGTGTCGATCGTCCATGGCCGGTCCGCTTCCTCCCGCGCAGAGCCCCGCGCCGACCCGGAAGCACCCGGCGCAAGGGGGGCTCCATCGGGTCGTCAACTCCTGCAGATCTTACCAGCCGCGCGGCCCTGGCGCAGGTGGATTCTGCCGTCCGGGCAACAGGGCGCTCCTTCCTGGCCCTGGCCCGTCCTTTTTCCTTGAAGTCCGGCTGGCGTGCTGATACGAAGGGCTTCGACGACACGAAGAAAAGGAGGCCCCCGATGAGGGCGACCTGGACGACCGTGCTCTGCCTCGTTCTCGCTGTCGGGATCTCCGCGGCGCAATCCCCCTCCCCTGGCTGGAAGGTCGATCTCCCGGTACGGCTGCAGCTCGTGTACCTGCAGGACGAGACGGCGGCCGGGGGCAAGGTCGAGACGACCACGCCGGCGCCGCTGCTCGGCCACATTCCGGCCCACGAGCCGGACATCAAGAACATCGTGTACAAAGAGATCTGCGGACTGGGATTCCCTCTGCCGGCGCGCAAGGGTGCCGACAAGCTCAAGCTCTACCTCAAGCTGTACGAGTTTCCGAAGCACCTCGACCCGGTCCTCTCGTTCAGGAGGATCTTCGACGCCTTCCACCTCTGGAAGATGCCCAACGGTCGGCTCCTCTACGACCCGATCGCCAGCCGGGACAACCTGTCGGTGAAGGTCGCGTACATCGGGAGCGCCACCCGGACGTTCGACCGGAAGAACCCGCTGCCCCCACCGGCGATCCCGGTGGCCAGCGGCCGGATCGGCACGCTGGAGGTCACCCCGCAGGATGCGTTCGACGGAGCGCTGCCGTTCTCGTCGGTCTACGTGAACCCGGCCGATCCAGGGACGCCGAAGACCGACGACGAGAGGGCCGCCAGGAGCGCCGGCGGCGTGCTGGCGTTTCACCAGGAGCTCCTGGAGACCTACCAGAAGTTCCTGTCCCGGGTCAGCGGCGACAACCACCTGTTCGTGCAGCCGCTGCGCTGCTTCGACAACATCGGCCAGCTCTGCGGATTGAGGGTGATCGAGGTGCCCAGGAAGCCGATCGTGCTGACCAACTACAGGCAGGCGCAGATGCCCCAGGATCCGGCCAAGGTCTTCCTGACCGGGTTGCTGCTCCTGAAGGTGACCGATTACGCGGCCAGGAAGCCTCTGGGCCCCGGGGCGCCCATGCCGGGCGCCAAGGGGTTCGACTCCGCCTTCAAGCCGGTGTACTCGCACCTTCTGGAGGTCGCCTCCGTCGTCGACCTCCGGTGACGTGGGGCGGCCCGCCACCGCGGCGGCTCCCGCCACACCCTGGACCGGGATGTCGTGCGCTGCCAGCGATGCGAGACTCCTCACCACCGCGACTGCTTCGAGTACGCGGGGTGTGCCACCTACGGTTGCGGCGGCCGCCAGGCCACGGCCGACGAGGGCGCCGCCCCGACCGGCGAGCCCACGGTCACGTACATCAACGGGGACGAGAAGCTCCGGGCGTGTCCGCGGTGTCGCCGGCCGGTCGAAGCCCCGGCCGTGGCGTGTTTCCGGTGCGGCACGCTCCACCATCGACCCTGCTTCGACGGCTCGGGCTGCGCCGAGCGAGGGTGCGGCGACCGGCGTGGGGTCCCCATCGACCTGGTCAGGGCCGGGTCCGATCCGGTGTTGCCGCGGCAACCCCAGCTCATGATGGGATGTCTCCTGACGCTGTTCGCCTTCCTGGTCTTCCTGGCGTTCCTGGCCCTCGGGGGTGGCGTCTCCAAGCCCAAGCGTCGCTCCTCCGGCACCACCTGGAAGAGCACCGGAACCACCGGGTCCCACGGCAAGAGAGTGGCGTCGGGGCAGCCGAGCCAGGCGTCGGAACGCCGCAAGAAGCGCCGGCTGACGACCCGCTGGGAGGATGTCCGCCTCACGTTCGTCGACATGAGTCCGCTGGTCTACACCACATCGTACAACCTCCTGCCCCCGCCCCCCGGGTGCGGCTACTGGGAGCTGCCGCTTCCCGCGGGGAGGTACGACCGGGCCTGGCTGGCGCTGGAGCCCAGCCAGGTCTCGACGAACGGCTACCCGGTCACGGTGAACGTCTCGACCGCGCAGACCAGCGGCGTGGATCGTGGGTCGGGCGGACTGGAGCCCACCTGGACGCCCCACCTGCCGATCCGGCTCGTCGGAACCTGCCACCACCTGTACCCGATCCGACTTCCGGCCGGGTTCGACCGGATCCGGCTGAAGACTCCGGAGCCCCACCGGTCGTTCCAGCTGCGGGGGATCTGGGCGCACAAGGACGACGGCGCCGGGGGGGCGACCTCGGACTGCTCCCGCGAGCTGACGGTCAAGGAGGTCGCCGCCGACACGCTCGTCGTGGGCGATCGGTCCCGGTCGATCCGGCTGCCGCTGCGGCTCCTGTCGCGGCTGCCTCCCTGGACGGCGTCGCTGACGTCGCCCGGGGGCGGGTTCGTCGTCACCGACTGGCTGGGTACGGCCCGGGTGTCGCGGTTCGGGCCCGACGGCAATCCGCAGTTCGACAGCCTCCAGAGCTCCGGCGGGGTCGGCCTCAGGCTGTACCTGGACTCCGACCACGAGCCGGTCGAGCGAGATTGGCTCCAGGGCTCCGGCGTCGCGGGCCTTCTGGACGCACATCGTGACGCCGAGGCCGTGGTGTTCGTTCACGATGTCAAGACCGGTTTCGACTACAGCCTGTTCGACGACGGCACCGTCTCGGTGATGAGGCGGGCCGGTCCGGCCGGGCTCGGCCGGACTCTCTACCCTGATCTCGAGCGGCTGCTGGCCACCGGCTCCAGCGCTCCGTCGCAGCAGACCGCCGACATCCTCAGAAGGTCCAGGTCGGCCCGGCCGGTCCGGCCCGGCGACCGGGTGGCGCTGGGATGGATGCCCTGGTATCCGATGGAGATCCAGGCGCCGGAGACGCTGTGGGTCACAATGCTCACCGCCGGCGGTGTGCTCGCGACGGCAGCCGCCGGAGAGAACCGGGGGGCCGTGGAGATCGAGATCCCCCGGGAGCTCCTGCCGCCGGCGCCGGCACCCAGGGTGCGGGAGAGATTGGTGCTGATACGGGTCCCCGGCCGTTCCCGGGACTCCCGGGATCCGCTGCTGACGGCCACACGGCCGCCCACGCGGCCTTCCGTGGCGCGCGCCGCGGGCGAAGCCTCGAGCTCTGCCGGCGCGACGGGCAGGCCCGGCCTCGCCCGGGTATGGCAGCGGTTCACCGCCGAGGGACGGATCTCCGGACAGCTCTTGGGCAACAGCGTGGTCACTGCGGACCGTCCCGTGGAGATCGCGCTGGGCGTCCAGCCTCACGCCCAGCTGCTCCTCCACCTCGTCAGCGGGTCCATCGCCGTCGACGGCAAACCGATCGCCGTGCAGGCCGAGACGGCGTACTGGCCGGGCCCGGAGAGTTTCTCGCTCCCCACGGGCTGGACCACGACCACGGTGATCCGGCTGGGCTGCCTGTCGGACGGGAGCGACTCGCCCTGGTTCCGGGTGGCGCCGGGAGGGCCGTTCAACAGGGTCCGGCTCTCCGTGGACCGTCCCGGCGTCCAGATCAGGGCCCGGCGCTTCGTGGCGACGGAGCGCCCATCCGTCGACACCCCTCTGGCCTGCACCAGGACAGTGACCGTCACCGGCCTGGTCGACGACACGGTCCGGCTGGTCACCCCGGACGGCTCCACGGCGACGCTCCCGTCGCGGCTGGTGAGCGTGGATCCACCGCCGTGGGAGGTCGCCCTGAGCTCACCGGGAGCCCGCGTGTTCGTGGCGCTGGAGGCGCTGTCCGGCAACCCGTTGATCGTCGGTCCCGGCCACCGGCGTCTCGGCTCCCTGGACCTCATGGACCTGATGGGCCAGTCGTACCGCCTTCCGGGCGATCTGGTGTGCGGCCCGGGATTCAAGGGCTGGCTCGCGGGCCCGGGCGGGCTGGCGCTCCTGACGAGCTGGTCCAGGGAGCAGGAGATCGACTTCGTCCACCACCGCGACCTGGACGTGGCGCTGCACCTGTTCCGGTCCGGCTCGTGCGGCTTGAGATTCTACGCGGGGCCTTCGCGGGCCGAGACCACGCGACTCCTGTTCGTCGATCTGGCGGAGCTGGAAGCGTGGCAGAGGCATTTCGAGCGGCACACCGGGGCCGACGGACCCGGCGGCTGCGACTGGCGGTGCAGCCCGTTCACGGTCCGCTCCGATCACCTGAAGCTCGCCCGCGGCGGGCGCTCCGAGAAGGCGCTGGCCCTGTTCCTGAAGGAGGCTCTCGAACGCTTCAAGGCCAGGGTCCCGGCGGCGCGCCCCCTGGCCGCGGGAGATCGACTGCTCGTCTTCTGGGTCTGCCACGGGCTGACCACCGCCGCCAGGTCGGAGACGGCTCTCGTGGTCGAGAAGATCGACGGAGCCAGGGTCACGGCGATGAGCCCCAGGCTGGGACTGCGGGTGGAGCTGCCGTACGGGTTCCTGCCGCCGGCCCCGGAGCCCGGTGTGTTCAAGGCGCTGGCGATCCACCGGCTGTCGCCCCGCTGAATCGGCTGGCTACCGGCCGCGGCGAGAGGCCAGGCTCATGATCGCCTGCCTCACCAGCGGGCTGGGCTCCGCTGACAGGCGGGCGAGGCCGAGCCTCTTGCCCTCGAGGCCCCAGGTGGCGAGCCCCTCGAACGCCCGGGCCCGTACGACCGGGTCGGGGTGCGAGAGGAGCGCCACGAACCGCGCCCCGGCGGGCCCGGCCCGGAGCGCCGGGTGCGCTCCGAGGATGCGGCCGTAGCACCCCACGGCCACGAAGACGCCGGGGATCAGGAACCGATCGATCACCGGCTCGAGCTCCTTCAGGGCGGCGGGCCCGATCCGTTCGACCGCCACGGCGGCGCTGTGACGCACCCCCAGATGCCCGGAGACGAGCAGGGCAGCCAGGTGTCCCGCCAGCTTCTCCGGAGGCCGCCCGGAGCGAGAGTCGCCGATCAGCTGTGACACGCCGCAGCAAGCCGCCTTGACCACGTCCGGGTCTTCCCGCGCCGCGCGCCCCGGCGACACGATCCCGGCCAGAAGCGGCAACGCCTGCGGCGCTCGCTGCGCCGCCAGCGCGAGCGCTGCGTCTTCCCGCACCCGGGGATCGGGGTCGTCGATGGCCCGGGCGAGCGGCCCGTGGGAGGCCCGGTCCCGGTACTCCCTGAGCACCCGCGCCGCGGCTCTCCGGGTCCGGGCGTTCCCGCGGTCGAGGGCGCCGGCCAGAGCCGGCGTGGCGGGTCGACCGATCCGGGCGAGAACGTTGGAGATCTCCAGGAACTCGTGGACATCCCTCGTGTCCAGGCGCTCCACCAGGACCGCCACCACCTTCGGCCCCATGGCGACCAGGGCGTTCACGGCCCGGATCCGCTGGCCGACCTTCACATGGACCGCGTCGAGGTCGGCCGCCTGGCCGAGAAGGTCGAGGATCCGGGCGCGGTCGGACCGGGCGTCCACGCACCCCGGAAGAGCGCAGAGGGCCGCCGCCAGCACCAGGACCCGGCAGATCCGGCGGCTCATCGTCCGGGCGCATCCAGGAGGATGCCGCCCTGGCCCCGGATCAGCACGGTGTTGTTCCGGCCTTCCGGGACGTAGCGGTCGATCCCACCGAGGTCGAGGTGGACGCCGATGCTCGGGGCGCTCCGGGCCTCGGTCCCGTATCCCTGGGAGTCGAGCTCCCAGGCGATGGACACGTCGCAGCCGTGGTCGTCCCTGAGCAGGCCGAAACCGTTCGCGAAACCGCAGCCCTGGGACAGGTCGTGGGCCACGCGGACGTCGTTGCCCTCCAGATCGTGAAGAACGCCCACGCCGCGGTCGTATCCCGTGCCCTGACAGACCGCGGTCGCCACGTAGTTATCGTGGCCGTCTCGGTCCACCAGCAGCCCTGCGGCCAGGTGCACGCCGGCGCCCTGGGCGTACCGGCCGGCGACGTACCGGTCCCGACCGCCCAGGTCGACGAGGAAGCCCAGCCCGTACCAGTAGCCGACCCCCTGGGCCCAGTACTCCCCGCTGTAGGCGTCGTTGCCAGACCCGTCGATCAGCCCGGCGACGCCGCCGCAGGCGCGGTTCCTCCATCCCAGGCCACACCCCTGGGCGAAGCTGTCGAAGAGGTCGCCACGGAAATCCTTCTGCCCCGCGGTGGCGTAGTACGTGTCGTGGCCCGCCCTGTCCACGAGGAGGCCCACGCCCCCCACGCCGGCGTAGCCCTGGGCGGCCAGCCTGGCCTGGTAGGCGTCGTGGCCCGCCCCGTCCAGCAGCAGACCGACCCCGAGGACGCCGCAGCCCTGGCCGACCCTGGACACCCTGTAGACGTCGTTGCCGGACAGGTCCACCAGCAACCCCACGCCGAGGACCCCTGCCCCGAGGCTGCCCGGCGGGCCGTCGTAGGCGTCGTCCCCCGCGTCGTCCCAGACGATGCCGACCGACCCGAACCCGCCGGCCAGCGGCGCGCTGGCGCTCCGGTACAGATCGTCACCGCCGAGATCGATCAGCACCCGGACCTGACCGAACCGCTCGACGGGCGGGGCGAGCCGGGGATACTCGTAGCGATCGTTGCCGCCGCAGTCCACGACCAGTACCGCTCTCTCCGGGTGCAGGTCGTCGCCGGGCCCGCCCAGCACGAACGTGCCGTGACGGCCCTCGAGACGCACGGTCCGGACCCGGCCGACCAGCCTGTCGAGCCCGGCCGGCCGGTGCTGGATGACGGTCGCCAGGGCCGTCGCCGCCCCGACGAGCGCCCTGAGGTCCACGGCAGAAGCGATGGAGAGCGCCTGCTCGACCTCCTCCGGCGATTCCCGGGCCGGGTTGTGGACGACCCGATCGAGCAGGTCGATCCGGGGGGCCGGGATCCGACGCACCACCGCGGCCGTGGCCTCCCGGGCCGCCGCATGGGCCGCGAGCAGCCGGGCGAGCCACGCCCCCGCAGCCGGCGGAAGGGCCTCGAGGCGCCCCAGGTCGAGGAGCTGGGGGGCGCTCATGGCGCTCGGCTCGACGCCGAGGAACCGGGCCACGGCCCCTCTCAGGGCGACGGGCCCGGGAGCGCTGTCCGGCGCGCTCAGGTCGGCCAGCTCGCTGCACAGCCTCAGCGCCTCCCCGGGCCGCTCCACGGCGCCCAGGATCCGGCTCGCCAGCGCCGCGATCTCCGGCTCCATGCGGGTCGGGTCCGAGAGGCATCGATTCACGATCGACCGGCGCCATCGATCCGGCGGATCCAGGTCGATCCGCATGGCAAGGTCGCGGACGCTCCAGCCGTTGGCGCCCAGGGCGACGGCCAGCGGATCGGCTCCGGGCTCCAGAGGCTGCTGGGCCCGCCCGGAGCTCTGGAGATGCCCCCGGGGCGCCGGAGACCCTCCGGTCGGTCCCACCGGATCCAGACCGTGGCCTGGCCCGGCGTCCAGCGCGAGAGCTCCCACGACGACGAGAAGGAGGCGGAGTCTGACCGGAGCAACGTACGGACGAGGCATCGAGGACCATCGTATTTCAGAGCCGCGGGGACCGCAAGACCCGGCACTTCGCCAGGTCCGAGTCGCAAGACCCGGCGCCTCGCCGGGTCCGAGTCGCGCCCCCGAGCGCGACCTCAATCCGGATCCCTTCCTCTTTCTTCTCTCCCCCGAGCGCGACCTCAATCCGGATCCCTTCCTCTTTCTCTTTCCTCGGTGACTCCGCAGCCAGGCCGAGGCCTGACCACAGGCCCGACTCCGCGAGACAGGCGGGGGATCCTGGCGGGCCCGACCCCGTGCCTGCCGGGACACGAGGTGATAGAATGGTCGAGGTCTCGACCTCGAAACCCGGCAACCGGGAGGCCGGGGGCGGAGCTCCGGTGGCGATGAGCACGACAGCGGTGCTGAACAAGGTGCTGCTCGATCTGGTGGGCGGCGGTGACCGGACCGTCAGGCTCGAGGCGATCACGTCGCTGAAGGCTCTGGTGCCCGCGTATCCCGACGCCAGCAACGCCCTGGAGGCGATCGCCATCCTGGAGCCCGACACCCCGGTCGGCGAAGCGGCCAGAAGGGCGCTGACCTCGTCGTCGGTCCTGTTCCCGCCCATCGAGACCCCGTTCAGGGTGGCGTCCTCGCCATTCCACATCCTGGGCACCATCGGCACGGGAGCGACCGGCCAGGTCTTCCGTGCAGTGAACGTGGCCCTGCGACGCCTCGTGGCGCTGCGCGTGGCCACCACCAACGGCGGCGACGAGAGCGAGCGGTTCCTGAAGGAGGTCCGGCGCACGGCGCTCACGATCCATCCCAGCCTGGCGATCGTCTTCCAGGCTGGCGTGTTCAGCGGCGTCCCGTTCGCGGCCATGGAGCTCCCCCAGGGAGGGAGCCTCGCGGACCAGCTGGCCGATGGGCCGTTTCCGGTGGCCAAGGCGCTGGCCGTGTTCAGGGCCATCGCCGGGGGCGTGGAGGCGCTCCACCAGCACGGCGAGGTCCACGGCGAGATCCATCCGGACAACGTCTTCCCCGACTGGGAGGGTGTGCCCAGGCTGGCCGACCTGGGTCTGGGGTTCAACACCGACGCCGCCCGGGGAAGGCCGGCGTACCGGCCGCCGGAGGAGCTCCTGGGCGAGGCCGCCGATCCCAGGGTGGATCTCTACGCGCTGGGCGTGCTCCTGTTCGAGATGTTGACCGGGCGACCGCCGTTCAGAGGGGCCACAGCTTCCGAGATCGCCTCGCTCCAGCTATCGGAGCCGTTTCCATCCCTGCCGGACAGCCTGGCCGCGCCTCCGGAGCTTGCGAACCTGCTGGCCCGGCTGACCGCGAAGGCCCGCCGGAGGCGTCCGGACTCCTGCAAGGAGTTGCTCGCGGTCCTGTCGCTGGTCCTGGACGGGCTCTCCGGAGTCGTCTCGTGCCCGGGCCAGGCGCCTGTCGCCGGTCCGGCCGACGCCGCCCCGTGCGCGCAGCTGGAGGTGCCCGGACCGGAGGCGAGAACCATCATTGTCGTGGACGAGTCGCCGGCGGTCCTCCAGGTGATCGCGTCGATCCTGCAGCCTGCCGGATTCGACGTCGTCTCCGAGACCGAGCCGATCTGGGTGCTGGCGTTGCTGAGACGGCGCCCGATCAGGGTCGTGGTGGTCCCCCGAGCCGGGGCCATGGGGACGCTGATCCGGGACCTGTCGACGGACCACCCGGGCGTGCAGGTGGTGGCGTTCGGGGGCGAACCGGACTCGTACACCGGCGACGATCCGCTCGCCAGGGCCGCGGCGGCGATGCTCTCGAACCCTCTCCAGCCGGAGCACGTGGTGGCGGCCGTGGAACGGGCTTGCGGCGAGATCGGCCGATCGCTCCTCCTGGTGGACGATGCGCGGCTGGTCAGGCTGGTGGTCTCCCAGATGTTCGAGAACCTGGCCTTCCGCGTCAGGGCCGTGGGGAGCGTCGACGAGGCGATCGAGGCGATCGGCACGCAGCTCCCGGATATCATCCTCTGCGACATCCAGTTCAAGGAGGACTCCGGGCTTCGCCTGCTGAAGCACCTGCGCGGCGCCTGTCTGAAGGTGCCGGTGATCATCCTCTCGGGCTCGCCGACCGTGCAGGAGGTCATCGACGCCTTCCGGCTGGGCGCGCGGGATTTCATCGTCAAGTCGTCGGACCCCAGGCCGCTGATCCAGGCGGTCCAGGCCACGGTCCGCGCCTCGTGACCCACGACCCGGCGATCGGCGGCGGCGCGCCCCCGCCGATCTTCATGCTCAGGAGGCCTCCATGCGACCGGTCTCGTTGACCGTTCTCGGCTCCGGAGACGCTTTCACCACCTGCGGCCGCAGGAACAGCTCGTACCTGGTGAGCGCCGGGGACGCGAGGATCATCGTCGACTGCGGACCCACGGCGCTGAACGGCCTGGCCCGGGTGCGGTGCGACCCCGCCACCGTGCAGGGCGTGATCCAGACTCACTTCCACGGAGACCACATCCTCGGCCTCCCCATGCTGATTCTCCACCACCAGTACGTGAAAGGGCCGCCGGAGGGGCTCAGGGTGTTCGGGCCGATCGGCACGGATGAGCGGGTGATGTCGGTGTACTCCACGGTGTACGCCGCCTCGGCCGCCAAGCTCGCCGGGCTCGACCGCGTCGCGGGCTCCGCGGCCGAGCCGGGCGGCATCGTTCCACATGGGGGGCCCTTCGCTTCGCTCAGTCCGCCCCCCAAGCCCCCCTCGGGCTCGCCCTCCGGGCTCGCCCCGGCCCTGGTGCGCTGGACCACGGTGACCGCCGGCCCGGTGTACGACCTGCCGGGCGGGGTCGGGACGCTCACGGCGCTTCCCATGGCCCACAACCCGGAGTCGCTGGGCTACCGTCTCGACGTCTTCGGGCGCACCCTGGCGTTCACCGGCGACACCCGGTGGAACGAGCTCCTCCCCCGGCTCGCAGCCGACGCGGACCTGCTGGTCATCGACTGCTCTTTCCTCGATCAGGCGCTGGGCGACCACCTGTCGTACCGGGAGATCGACGAGAGGCGCCACGAGCTGACGGCGAGACGGATCGTCCTCTCCCACCTGGGATCGACGATGGAGTCTCCCGGCAAGAAGCTCCGGTTCCCGCGCGCCCGCGACGGGATGACGATCGACCTGTAGCAGCCCGGTCGTGCACGCTCGCGTCGACACCGGGAGGCCATTCCCGGGTGGTCTTGGACCGGACCGCTCGCCAGGCGCGGGCCGGGAGTCCCGCGCACCGGGGCACCCTTCCGTTGTAGACTGTCGACGTACCCCGATCACGACGAGCCCCGGCTCCCGGGGCCCAGGAGGTGCCGCGCGATGCGAATCCGACTCCCACGAATCGCCGGGAGCACGATGACGGCTCTCCTCGCGGCTGGCCTCATCGGGATGATCGCCGGGCCGCCCTCGGTGGCGGCGCCGCCGCTTCCGGCCGGGCCGGATCTCCACGACCCGTCGCCGAACCCCACTCCCCGGGTGATTCCCGAGATCATGGCCTCGCCGGCGGCGACAGCGCAAGACGTGGCCCGGATCGCCCCGGTGGTCGAGCAGATCCGAACCGAGGTGGTCGAGCGACTGCTGCCGCTGGTGCTGCCCAAGCTGGAGA
>JACQZM010000203.1:18425-21603 GCA_016213885.1 Candidatus Rifleibacteriota bacterium
AGCCCGGCCAACCTGGATGTCCGGGTGGAGGCCAAGGGGGGCAAGATCCTCTCGTCGTGCGAGGTCGTGGAGCTCGACCGAGCCGCGACGCTGTCGACGTTCAGCGACATCGCCGTCGCCAGGCCGGTGAAGGAGGGTCGCTACACGTTCAGGTTCGCCTCCGAGGAAGTGGCGGAGCGGCTGGCGGCGCTCAAGCAGGGAGCCAAGGCCGGGCCCGCCTTCGGGAACGCCGCGCTGCTGGAGGAGCTGCTGCGCCCGGCGTTGCAGAGGAGAGGTCTGTCGCTGCCGCGTGACGTCCACCTGGAGCTGTGGATCGACAGAGGGGGCAGGCTGACCCTGCGGAAGGTCCACGGCACGCCGAAGAGAGTCGACGAGCGCTCAGCGATCCAGGAGGCCGTGGCGACCGTCCCGGAGGTCCAGGTGCCGGCGCTCCAGGAGAAGCGGTTCATCCTCTTCTTCCCGCGAGAGCGCTGAGCGCCGCGGCTTCATCGGCACAGGTCGACCTCGACCGGGCCGACGCCCTCCACCCCGGGGTCGCGAAACCGGATCCGGGTCCAGACCGGCATTCCGGGTTGGACCGTGATCGGAAAAGGGTAGCGGGTCTCGAGCGACAGGGTCGTCGTGCCGGGCGGCAGCCACAGCTTGGCGGATCCGGTCTCCCACGGGGAGCGGTCGAACGGCAGCAGGTGCGCCGCCCGCACCGTGCCGGACGCCGGATGCCCCGGGCCTTCGCAGGTGACCTTGAACATGACCAGATTCTGCAGCTGCCCCGGCGTGCCCCCCGTGCCGACCCGCCCCAGGGCCTTCTCGTACGGCGCGAGGGCGAGGAGATCGTCTCCCCCCGGACGGAGCACGCCGTAGCCCAGCTCCAGCGTACGGTCTGTCGGCGACGGCCGGAAGGTGAGTCGGGAACCGGCCGGGGCGAACGTCACCGGGCCGACACCAGGCAGGGGCACGCCACGGGGTGCCGGCCCGTCCCGCCTGACCGGCGGACGGTTCGAGACAGGGCATTCTCCGCACCTTGGGGACGTCGTGGCCACCGGCGGCCATCGCCACGGCCGTCAGGTCACCGGTCGTCTCGACCAGCGGCGACAGGATGAAGCCGCTTCGCGCCAGCCGCGCCGGGAGGCGGAACGTCCGCCACGCGCCGTCGTCGCGCTGGAGCTCCAGCGCCAGCGACGCGGGCCGCAGGAGCGCTGCTCGCAGGCGACCTCGCAGGCTCGAGGCGACCTCGATGCGGGCCCAGATGGCGCCCGGGCCGGTCTCGGGAATCGTGATCTCCTCCTGCAGCGCCGCGTGCACCGTCCGCTCGGGCCCGCGGGAGCAGACTCGGGGGACCGGGGATCGACGCAGTACGAGCCAGGGCCCGCGCCGTTCGCTCGCCTCGTAGCGAGAGAGCACGACCGGCCACACGGCCGGGTCCTCCATCAGCGGCGGATGGTGGTCGATCGCCTCGATCGACACCAGGATCGTCCCGGGCGCCCCGGGTCCGGCGATCCACCTCGCGTTCCTCTGAGCCAGCGCGTCGGTGGTCACGAGATGCGCCTCGAAGCCGGGCCTCGGTCGCCACTCCAACCCCGCGGCCAGGATGGACGCGAGGTGGGTCGAGAGGGCGTCGACCGGTCCACTCAGGCCGGCCAGGCCAGCGGCACGGCCGATCCGATCCTTGGCGGTGGTGAAGGCCTCGAGATTGTCCTCGAGGGTCTGGCCGAGGGCCACGGGGCCGCGCGACGCCGGGCCTGGCCAGAGGTCCAGGTCGAGCAGCACGATTCCGGCGAGCGAGGTGACCGCGATCCCCACGTGCGAATCCTGTCGCGTGAAGCCGGCGCGGAAGACCAGGAACCCTGCAGCTCCCACCCAGGCCGCGTGGGCCATGGGTGCAGGGAGCCCCGGCATCGCGCTCGATCTGACCAGGCCGAACAGCAGCACGGCGAGCGTGATCAGGTAGAGGAAGGCGGGGCCGGGCGGGCCCTCGAGCGAGAGCAGATCCGGATACCCGGACGCCACGTCGATCGTGCCCGTGAGGAAGGCAACCACATCGGCCGGTCGCTGCCGCAGCGCGAACGCCCCCCCCAGGAAGCCGAGAGCGATGAGACCCACGATGGACCCGGGTCTGGTCCAGGCTCTCGAGCCGCTGCCGCCGGTCGGTGCTCGCACGCTGAAGAGGCTTTCGACGACGGCGCAAGCCAGGGCTGCCGCGGCGAGCGCCGAAACGAGGCACAGGAACGTCCCCTTGGTCAGGCCGATGACTCCCGCGCCGGTGGCCAGGACCACGTCCGCGGCAGAGATCCGGCCGGTCCGGGTCAGGAGCGCTCTGGCGATCGCGGCGACCACGAGGACGACTCCGGTGTCCGGATGGCAACCCGCCAGCAACGCGAACAGAGCGGCCACACCGACCGTCCAGACCGCGGGCCACCGCTGGGCCGGTGCGACCCGGACCAGCGCCACCGCACCGAGGAACGCGAGGCCGGCCCAGCAGGCGAACACGACGTGGAACGTGCGCGGATCGTACATCCGGGGGTGCACGAACCCCAGGGGACCGTAGGTGAAGACGACGTCCGTGCCCCAGCGGGCCCCGCGAGCCCGGAGCTCCTGGAGCGCCCACTGCCATGACGAATCCCCGCCAGCCCCCGGCAGGATCGCCGGGAGCGGCAGCAGAGCCAGGGCCAGCACCGTCCAGGCGACCAGCGCGAGGAGGAGCGTGCGGAGCATCGGATCGGAATCTGCCTTGCGACGTGGCCTGGAGAGCTGGCCGCAGAGCCGTGGAGGATCCACGAAACGGAACGCGGCACCCCGTCGTCCGCCCGGGGACCGCGCGATGTTCCCGTCGTCGCCAAGACCCACGGTCCGGATCGTCCACGGCGCGGCCGATCGCCTGGCACGGCGTCTCCGGTGGGGGCGTGAGCCGGAGAAACCGCTTGGCGAGAGGATGCCGGGGCCGATGGTACACCGCGGACCTCCAGGAAGTCCACCCGCGAATCGGAGTCGGGCGCGGGAAAGAAGAGAGGACCCGGATCAAGACCCGGCGCCTCGCCGGGTCCGAGTCGCAAGACCCGGCGCCTCGCCGGGTCCGAGTCGCGCCCCCGAGCGCGACCTCAATCCGGATCCCCTCCTCATTCCTTCTCTCTCCCGCTTTCTTCTCTCTCCCGAGCGCGACCTCCAACCTGACCCCCTCCAC
>JACQZM010000203.1:21634-39231 GCA_016213885.1 Candidatus Rifleibacteriota bacterium
AGACCCGGCGCCTCGCCGGGTCCGAGTCGCGCCCCCGAGCGCGACCTCAATCCGGATCCCCTCCTCATTCCTTCTCTCTCCCGCTTTCTTCTCTCTCCCGAGCGCGACCTCCAACCTGACCCCCTCCACTTCCTTGGTGACTCTGCAGCCAGGCCGAGGCCTGATCACAGGCCCGACTCCGCGAAACAGGTGGAGGATCCTGGTCATCCAGGACTCCTCCGTCTGGTATACTTGTTGGTTGTATGGTTCCCATCGACGGTCCCGGAACACCCCCTGCCGCATCCGCTCCCTCCCAGGCGGCGGGCGGGTCGCCCGGAAGCGGCCCGACCCTCCAGGCGGGTCTTCGCGCCGAGGAGCTCGCCCGCCTGAGAATCCACAGGCTCGACGAGCCGCGCCAGGCTTCGGGCGGCGGGTTCTGGTCGTTCATGAAGTTCCTGGTGGTCGTGGCGACGCTGGCCGGTGGCGCGTACTGGTCGCACGAGAAAGGGATGTGGAGCACCGCTCCCGAGGTGGACGTGGTGACGGTCACCCGGGAGGGCGACAGGCCGTCGTCGGGCCGGCTCACCGCGTCGGGCTACGTGATCGCCCGGGTGAAGGCCAACCTCGGCTTCAAGGTTCCAGGCCGGATCTCCCAGCTGTTCAAGCGGGAGGGCGACAAGGTCGGGGCCGGGGAGGTGCTGGCCCAGCTCGAGGACCGCGACGTGCGGGCCCAGCTCGACCGGGCCCGGGCCACGGCGGACACGACACGGGCGGTGTTGTCGGAGCTGGAGGCGGGATCCCGCCGCCAGGAGATCGCCCGGGCCGGCCAGGCCGTGAAAGAGGCGGAGGCCAACAACTGGAGCGCCCTCCAGACGCTCCGTCGCTACGAGGAGCTCTTGAAGCGGGGCTCCATAGCTCCCCAGCAGGTGGACACGGCGCGAGCCGTGCTGAACGCCTCGACCGCCCAGCTGGAGAGCGCCCGGCAGGCCCAGCACCTCGTGCAGGAGGGCCCTCGAAAGGAGCTCATCGCGGCCCAGCGGGCCAGGGTCGCCGAGGTCGACGCGGCCGTCAAGGTGGCCCAGGAGCAGCTGTTCGAGACCAAGCTCAGGGCGCCGTTCGCCGGCGTGATCATCGAGCGCCAGTCCGAGATCGGCGAGACGCTCACCTTCTCCACGGACACGCGGACCGCATCGGGGATCACGGTGATGACGCTGGCCGACCTCGACGATCTGGAGGTCGAGGTCGACATCAGCGAGACCAACCTCTCCCAGGTCGTGGAGGGCGGCGGGGCCGAGGTGGTCACCGACGCCTACCCTGACCGGAAGTACAAGGCCCTGGTCCGTCAGATCATGCCGCGGGCGAACCGCCAGAAGGCGATCGTGCCGGTGAAGGTGAAGATCCTGGACGTCGATTCCAGGCTCAAGCCCGACATGAGCGCCAAGGTCACCTTCATGCTGAAGGGCGAAGAGGCGGGGAAGCCGGCGGTGACCAAGGTGCTGATGCCGCGGCGAGCCGTGCGCAGGCAGGGCGATGGGGCGTTCGTCTACGTCGTGCGGGAGGGAACGGCCCGGGAGGCCCCGGTGTCGCTGGGCGAGGTGGAGGGGGAGATGGTCCTGGTGAAGCAGGGGCTCCTCGGTGGGGAGGACGTGGTCGTGGACGGGTCGGCCAGGCTCACCAACGGGGCCAAGGTGCGGACCAAGGGCGAGGCCCGCCGGCCGTGAGCCGGCCCCCGCATCCACGGATGGCGTCGAGCCCGGTTCGGTGGCGGTCCCCGGTGTCGGCGGGGACGCCGGTACGGTTCGTGACGGTCGACCGGAGGCGATGGTGTGGCTGACGTTCTGGTAGACATCGAGGGCGTGACCAAGGTCTTCCACCGGGATGCCATCGAGATCCGCGTGCTGGAGGGGATCAACCTGCAGATCACCCGCGGTCAGTTCATGGCTCTCATGGGGCCCTCGGGTTCCGGCAAGTCCACCCTGCTCAACCTCGTGGCGGGCATCGACAAGCCGACCTCCGGGAGCATCCTCATCGAGGGGACCGAGATCTCCAGGCTGGGCGAGGACGAGCTGGCCCGGTGGCGAAGCCGCCACGTGGGGTTCATCTTCCAGCTCTACAACCTGCTTCCGGTGCTCACGGCGTTCGAGAACGTGGAGCTTCCGCTGCTGCTGACGCCGCTGTCGCGGCAGCAGCGCCGGGACCACGTGCTGACCGCTCTCAAGATGGTGGGGCTGCTGGACCGGGCCGACCACTATCCACGGCAGCTCTCCGGAGGCCCGGAGCAGAGGGTCGGCATCGCCCGCGCCATCGTGACGGACCCGACGATCATCGTGGCCGACGAGCCCACCGGCGACCTCGACGCGAAGTCGGCGGAGGAGGTCATGCAGCTTCTGGTCGACCTCTCCAAGCAGCTTGGAAAGACGATCCTCATGGTCACCCACGACCCCAAGGCGGCGGAGCGGGCTCACGTGGTGCACCACCTGGACAAGGGAGTGCTGCATTGAATGTCGGTCCGCTGATCCTGAAGAACACCATCAGGAGCCGGCGGAGCGCTGCGCTGACCGTGCTCTCGCCGCCGACCGGGCACCCGCGGCCGGCTCCGCTGCAGACGTCGCAGGACCTGGGTCCGAGAGTCGTCGACCCGTCAGTGCAGGTGGCCCGATGACGATCCCGGTGAAGTACAACCTGCGCAACCTCCTGGTCCGGAAGGTCACCACGACCATGACGGTCCTGGGCATATCGCTGGTCGTGGCGACGTTCGTGGCGCTCATGGCCATGGCCCACGGGCTGAACCAGACGCTGGTGGCCACGGGCGTTCCCGAGAACGCCATCCTGGTCCGGAAGGGCGCCCTGGCCGATGCCGCGAGCTCGCTGACCATCGACCAGTACAGGGCGGTGAGAGACCTGCCGCAGCTCGCCTCGGACGCACGTCGGAACGCCCTGGCCTCGCCGGAGCTGATCTTCCAGATCCAGCGGCGGAAGAAGGGCGGCGGGACGGCCATGGTGCTCGTCCGGGGGGTCCGTCCCGTGGCGTTCTCCGTGCACAGCCAGGTCAAGGTCTCGACGGGCCGGATGCCGTCGGTCCGCTCCGGCGAGCTGCTGGTCGGGAGCGGATTGCGGGATCGCTTCGAGGGGTTCGACCCGGGGTCCAAGGTGCGTCTGTTCTCCAGGGACTGGACCGTCGTCGGCGTGATGGAGTGCGACGGGTGCTACTACGAATCGGAGCTCTGGTGCGACCTCGACGACCTGGCGTCGGACAGCCGCCGGTCGTACTATTCCGCCATCTTCGTGAAGCTGAGAGACCCGGCGAGCCAGGCCGCTCTGAAGAGGGCCGCTGCCGACGACCCCCGGATCGATCTCGAGGCGAAGACCGAGCTGGCCTACTTCGAGGAACAGTCCGAAGGCGCCCGCAGGCTCAGGCTCCTCGGCCTGCTCGTGGCGGGCATCATGGCGATCGGAGCCGTGTTCGCCGCGATGAACACCATGTACGCCGCCATCAGCGCCCGGACCAAGGAGATCGCCACCCTGCGAGCTCTGGGCTTCTCCAGGGTCGCCATCACGGCCTCCTTCGTCGCCGAATCGATGCTGCTCGCCCTGGCCGGGGGCGTCGTCGGGTGCGTGCTCGCGCTGCCGGTGCACGGCACCACCACCGGCACCGTGAACCTGATGTCGTTCTCCGACGTGTCGTTCTCCTTCGCGATCTCGCCGGGCATCGTCGGAGGCGCCCTCGCCTTCTCCCTGCTGATCGGTTTCTTTGGCGGCCTGCTTCCGGCCCGGACCGGGGCGGCGGTGCCGATCGTCCAGGCGCTGAGACAGATCTGACGATGGGCAGTCTGCTGATGAAAGGCCAGCCGGGACCGGGAGCCGGGTGAGACCGGCAGGGGGAGTTCGATGCCTCGATTCGACAAGCTCTTGATACTGGACCTCGACGAGACCCTGGTGTACACCACGGACCAGTCGATGGGCAGGGGGCCGGATTTCCACACCATCGGGTTCCCGGTGTACAAACGCCCGGGAGTCGACGGGTTCCTCGCTCGCTGCGTCGAGTGGTTCGAGCTGGCGATCTGGACCTCGGCCTCGGAGGACTACGCCCAGGGAATCCTGGAAGGGCTGTTCACCGATCTCGAGGTCCTCTCGTTCGTCTGGACCCGGGATCGGTGCGTCCGCAAGCTCGACCCCGACCTGGGAGGGTTCTGCTACCTCAAGGACCTGAGAAAGCTCCGCCGCCGGGGCTACTCGCTGGAGAAGATCCTCATCATCGACGACACGCCCGCGACGGCGCGGCTGAACTACGGCAACATCGTTCCCGTGGCCAAGTACACCGGATCGATCGACGACGACGAGCTGCCCTCCCTGCTCACCTTTCTCGAGGAGCTCGGACGCGAGGAGAACGTGAGAACGATCGAGAAACGCGGCTGGCGACTCCGGACCCTGGAGCTTCTTCCCGACCCCGAGGCGACCCGCTGAGGACCCCATGCGCATCGTCGACGAAGTCATCTTCCGCTATCCGGACCAGGACGAGGACGCCCGCCGGTGGAGCCTCACGGTCCTCGAGGACACGGTTGCGGACGCCGACCTCGCCCCTCGCATCGCGTTCCTGAGCGATCGGCTGACCGAGGCGACCGGGCTGCTGCGGCATCAGTCGCTGGCCACCTTCGCCGCGCTGCTCCCGGCCTGGAGGCTCGCGGGCTGGTCCGGTGGCGTGGCGCCGCTGGCCGCGGTACCGATCCTCGACGCCAAGGAGGTCGTCTTCGACCCCAACGCTCCGGTCCTGGTGCAGTTCGCCCACGCCCTGGGCGTCCGACAGGATGCGGTGGAGTCGCTGGAGCAGCGGATCCAGGGGCTGGCCGACCCGTTTCCACTGGCGTTCGGCCTGGCCCACCGGAGGAGGAGCCGGAGGGCCGTCCTCTCCCTGGTGGAAGAGCGGGCCTCGTCGCTGCCGGAGCTGGGGCTCCTGTGCTCGGTCCTCTACGGCAAGTCTGGCGGGCGGGCGATCCAGAAGCTGGCCCGGAGCGCTTCTCCAGGTCTGAAGGTCTCCCTGCTGAGGGCGTTGCCGCATCACCCGGAGCGTGGCTGGGCCAGGGCGTTCAGGACGCTGACCGACCTGGGCGATCCCTGGGTGGGCGCTCACGCCCTGACCGCCCTGGGTCGGATCGCGACGCCGCAGGCCGCCGCGATGGTCGTGGAGCTCGCCCGGAGCCTGCAGCCGGCGGCTGCCAAGATCCAGGCGGTGCGGTCCGGCGCCCGCATCGGAGGGACCCAGGCGACGGAGATAGCCATCGAGAGCCTCGACCACGGCGATCCGGAGGTGCAGGGCGCGGCGCTCGACGCGCTGCTGTCGAGCGGCCACCTGGACGAGCGACTGGACCGGGCCGCGGAGCGACTGCGCCGGTCCGACGATCCGAGGGTCCGGTGTCTGTCCCTGGCGGTCCTGGCCAGGGGCCGTTCCCAGCAGATCCTGGAGAAGATGTCGGTGAAGGACCCGTCCCGGACCGTGGCCTGCACGGCGATCCGCGCGCTGGTCCACTCCCGGGGCGGGTTGACCGTCAAGACGTTCCGCGAGGTGCTGGCCAGGGGAGGAGCGATAGCGAGAGCCGCCGCAGAGGTGCTGGTCTGGCGAGCCGCCGCGACGCCCGGCGAGGTGTTCGAGATCCTGGGCGCCGAGCCTGGGCCCGGCCCCGGGCTGCTCGCGCTGGGGGTCGCCTCCGCGGCCACCGGCGCCCGCGAGGGGCTCGCCGTGCTGGCCGCGGCCCTGGCCTCCAGCGAACCGCAGACGCTGGCCTGGGCCGTGGAGGGGCTCTACCCGCTGGGAAGCGCCGTGCCGCGACGGCTGCTCATGCCGTGTCTGAAGACCCGGATCGCCCCGCTGCAGGCCCGGGTGGCCGTGGCGCTGACCCTGGGTGGCGACCCGCTCGGACCCGACATACTCAGGGCGCTCTGGCGTCAGCCCCAGGTCAGCCTGCACGGGGCTCGGGGGCTCCTCGATCTGGCCGCCATCCTGCCGACGATGCAGAGCCACCCCATGTTCATCGAGGCGGGCGCCCTGGTGCACGGGGAGCCCCACGGAGGGTCCGGGCCCGACGAGCGTCCGGCCGCGCCGGACATGTCCACGTCCGACATCACGATTCCGCGGTGGACCGAGGCGGAGCTGGCAGACCCCAACATCAGCCGCTTCGATGGGGCGCTCTCGGGCCAGTGGCTGCCCACGGACCCGTTCCCGACCCTGGCGCAGGAGGGCGGGGCGCCACAGTCGTACCTGGACCTGGACTCGAAGGCGGGTCCGGGCGCCGTGTCGCCGATCGAGGCTCTGGCCTCGAACCTGGGCTCTGACGAACCGGCTTGCCGCCGGTGCCCGACCTGCGGCCAGCAGCTGGGGGCCGCGCCCGCCGCGGCAACGCCTCCCCCGATCGCGACGCTGGACCGCTCACCCGGAGGAGGGCCGGACGGCGCCCCGAGACCCCCCTCGGCCGACTCGCGCCGCGCCGGCCCGCCCCCACGAGCTCATCGGGGAGCCGACGGCACCGAGGATCCGGCGGCCCGGGTCGCTTCGTCATGGAGGCGGTCGGTGATCCTCGCGGGGGCTCTGGCGTGCCTCATCGCCGGTCTCGCGGGCGGGCTCCGGTTCGTCCGCGGAACCGTGCTCTCGGTCTCCCCGGCGGCGACGCCGGCCACGGAGCCGGCCGCGGACCTCGGATTCGTGCCGCTGACCCCTGGAGAGGCAAGGCTGACCCGTGGGTCAGAACCGGAGCGGGCGTTCGGCCCCGGCGACGTTCTCGCCCCCGGCGATACGGTGGCGACGCGACCGGACGGCAAGCTGGTGCTGACCTCGTCCGGCGGCTCCAGGATCGAGCTCGGGCCGGACTCCCGGCTCGTGCTGGGCCGCGGGTCCGCCGAGGCCCGGCAGGGGCGGCAGGGCCACGCGATCGAGCTGTCCCGCGGAGCGGTGCTCATCGACTGGGCCGAACCGGACCCGCTGCGGCTCGAGCTGAGCGGCGGAGCGATGGAGGCTCGCCGGGCCCGCGTCGTGGTCCAGGCGGGACGGGCGATGGTGCCGTTCGGCGAGGCTCGCTGGATCCCCCGGGACGGCCCGGCCCGGCCGCTGCAGGCCGGCACGTCGGTGGAGCTGCCAGGGGCGCGCTAGCCCTGTCTCTCCTGCCGCGCGGCCCAGATCGCGATCGCCTCTTCCTGCGCCTCGTTCTCGACGGAGCAGGGCCGGACCTTCCTCATCTGGTCGAGCGCGTCGGCCCACTGGAGCTTGCGCTTCCAGACCAGGTAGCACGCGAGCATGGTGCCTGTGCGACCGCAGCCGGCCAGACAGTGGACGTAGACCTTCTCCTTCTTCTGCAAGCTCTCCTCGACGATCCGGCAGAACACCGCTATCTGATGGTGCTCCGGAGCGGCGCCATCCTCCACCACGATCGGGTGGATCACGAAGCGCGGATCGGAGTACGACTGGGTCGTCAGGTTGATCAGGACCTTGAACTGCTCCCCGGCCAGCCAGTCCCTCGCTTCGGAGTCCGGAAACTCCCCGCCGGCCAGCAGGTCCGGGACGACCCAGGCGAAATCCAGCACGGGACGGTTCACGGCTGCCTGCACTCCCTGGTTCGCCGGGCTGGCCGGCGGGGCGAGACCGGCCGCGGGGGCTCCCATCTCCGGGGCAAGCCGGCGGCTCGCCGGTTCGAGGTCGGCTCCGGGAGGCAGGTCGTCGGGCTCGAACGGCGGTTGCTGACCGCCCAGCAGCGCCCCCCCCACCAGAGTGGCCGCGGCGATTCCGAGCGGGATCAGAACGCTGGAAGCGGAGAAGTCATCCCCCTGGACGAACAGCGCCCACAGGGTCCAGGCGGCCGAAGCGGTGCCGATGGCGATGAGATAGGCACAGGCCGGAGCCGCCCCGCTCCGGCGACGGGATCCTGCCAGGCCGATCTCAGACGGCGATGAACGACATTCCCTGCCGATCGGCTTCCTCCACCAAGCTCTCCCTGTCCAGGATCACCGTGTTGGCGGCGTCGATCGCCAGGACCGTGACGTGTGACTGGACCAGGACCTTCATGGTCTCCATGCCCACCACGGGCATGTCGAACCGACGATCCTGGTTGCGGGAGCCGACCTTGACGACCACGAGACCATCCGGCACGAGCGTCCCCGCCCGCTCGATGGTCTTGTCGGTCCCTTCGATCGCCTCGACGGCCAGGATGACGCCGCCCTTCACCACCACGGTCTGCCCGATCCCGAGGTCCGCCAGGTTCTTGGCCACGGTGAAGCCGTAGTTCACGTCGGCCATCTCGGCGACGGTGGGCGAGCGCCGGGTGAGAACCCCGGGAGCGGCCTGGAGATCTTCGAGAAACGCCGTGGGCTCCCTGAGCTTGAGGCCGGTCCGCTCGAACTCGCGGGCTATGGCGCACAGGAGCGACACGTCGTCTTTCCGGGGAAGCGAGGCGATGACCTTCTTCATCTGGTCATCGAGAGTCACGTGGTTGAAGAGGTGGGTCTTGTGGATCTTCCCGGTCAAGACCACCTCCGTGACCCGGGCCTCCCGGAAGGTGTTCAGGATGTCGACCAGATGCCCCACTCCGGCCCAGTGGATCTCGTCCACATGGTCGGCCAGCTTGGGGTCGGCCTCCTCCTCGATCGCCACCGCCACGACCTTGTGACCACAGAGGCGGGCGCCCCGGGCGAAGTGTATCGGATACTGACCCGATCCGGCCAGCAGACCTATTCGGTGTGGTTTGGATGCCGTCATGGACTCGGTTCCCACCGCCCTGCGGGATCTCTCGTGCGATGCCCGCGGGGAGATCGGCCTGGACCCGGCGCCGGAGGTGCGAACGGCCGGCGACTCATGCGGCCCGACGACCTCCGATAGACCCTCATGCGATCGCTCCACGTTCTGGGCGCTTCTGGCGTGCAAACGGGCATTGCCCTTGGCTATCATGCTGTGCGAACGGGTCTCGGACCGCCGCTGAACGGCTCCCCACGGGCGGCGAGCGGCGCGCATCATAGCACAGCGCTCTGATCAGATCAAGATTCTTGGCTGGCCAAGACCCGGCGCCTCGCCGGGTCCGAGTCGCAAGACCCGGCGCCTCGCCGGGTCCGAGTCGCGCCCCCCGCAGAGCTTGGCTTGTGACGACAAGGCATGCCTCGGCCGAGACGGTCGGACGGCACGGAGCTCGCTCCGTGCCGTCCGACGGTCGATGCACAGCGGCCGGGCGGCGTCGCCCGGGACCGGATCAGTTGGGCCTGCCGCGGGGCGGCCGCTGCTTGACCTCTCCGAACTCCATGCCCCCCTCCGTGGGCTCGTCCCCCTGCTCGTCCGCGACGAACTCGATCCCCTCGGTCGCGGCCGGCGCCGGCCCGCAGGCGATCCGTGCCTGGTCGACCGGAGTCCTCGTCGGATGGGCTCCGCGGGCGTAATCGTCCTCGGCGTTCGCGTCCCGCAGCTGGAAGACCAGCTCGCCGTCGCCGACCCTGATCACGGTGCCGTGGGTCAGGCGGGTCCGCTGTCTCAGCGGTTCACCGTTCACCTGGGCTCGTCCACCGGGCGCGAGGTCGAACCAGTAGCCGTTCTCGTCCCTGGTGATGATGGCCTCGCGCGTCGGATAGCCGCGGTCGCCGGCCACGCACACGTCGTCCTGGTAGTGGCTGCCCAGGGTGGTCTGGGGCTTCGAGAGGATGAACTCCTTGCCCTCGGGGCCGCCGACGATGATCACGAGCCAGGCCTGCTTGCGCATCTGGTCGACCACCCGGACCATCACGCCGATCGCCGCGCCGAGAGACATGAGCGCGACGAGCCTGGGGCCGCCGCCCGCGCCGGCGACGTTGAAGATGATCTCGAACAGCCATCCGCCCGCCAGGCCGCCCACGAGGCCGCCGATCGCTCCGTTGGTCGCCTGGGCGCGGGACCTGGCCGCCACGCCGGGGCAGGCGCCCACGATGGCGCCAGCGACGCCCCAGCCGATCGCCCGGGTCAGGTAGCGGACCACGGCTCCGTAGCCGCCGGCCCATGTGAAGACCGCGAACAGGCTCTGTCCCAGGAGTCCGGCGACCGCGCCGCCGAAGATGCCCACCGGGATCGCCAGGCTCAGCCTGTCGAGCGCCCTCTTGTTGTCCGCGAGGTAGAGGCCCTCGGCCGCGGTCAGGACCACACCGAACAGCCCGCCCGCGAGAGTGAAGTAGGCGGCGTTCTGGATCAGCGCCATGAGGGTCGAGCTGGTGCCGCTGCCCGGGAGCAAGGTCTGGGTCACGATCCACGCCAGGGCGCCGCCGGCCGCCGCGAGGAACACGGTGTACTTGGCCTCGCTCATCTGGCGGCGCAGACAGGTGGCTCCCAGAGTCACGAGCAGGAGCACCAGGATCGCCGTGCCGGAGCCGCTCTGGTCATGCCTTGCGACCCTCGTCCCCGTGGCGTTCGTGAAGCCCGCCAGCGAGACCGCCTCCTGCATCGTGGTCAGCAGCTGGTCTCGCCCCACCGTCCAGGTCTGGCCGTTCAGGATCCTGGCGATCTCCGCCAGCTCCTGACGCCCCATGGGCTCCAGCTCGATGCCGATGGTGTGGCACGAGATCTCCGGGTGAGCGGCCGCCAGCGATCTCGCCGTGGAGAGGTCGCCGGACGGGTTGTTGCCCAGGCCGTCGGATACCAGGATGAACGTCCACTTCTGCCCGGATCGGGCCGCCGTCTGGTTCAGCGCCCTCTCCACGTCCTGTCCGCCTTCCCTGAGGGCGCTGCCGATGTCGGTGCTCGACTCGGTCCTGATCGAGTCCAGGGCGTTCAGGATCTCGCTGGCCCCCTGCACGGACGGCCCCGCTATCAGGCGAGTTCCTCCCGAGAAGGTCCTCATGCCGACGATCGTGCCGGAGGGCAACCCCTGCACCGTGGCACGGACCGCCTCGCGGGCCTTCATGATCTTGACCCCGCTCATGCTGCCGGAAACGTCCATCAAGATGATGAGCGACGAGCCCGACGACGCTGCCGGCCTGGGCGCGGGGCCCGATGCCGGGGCGTAACTCGCCCAGTGCGACAGGATCACCAGGATCGCAGCGAACGCACAGGCTGTGATGGTCAGTGAGCGCATCGAGGACCTCCTGGTCGGTCAACGGGACCGGTCTCGAGAGGGCACTGCCTTTGGACCCGAGCCTGAGCCGGGCCAGCACCCATTGCTGGTACGACTGACGGCGACGGCCGAGGTTCAAGAGAAATCGAGTCGCAGGCGCCCCACAAGGCAGTTGCCGCAGCGACGCCCCGGTGCCGGGTGGCCGTCCTCCCCGGACGACTCGAACCGAAGCGTACCACCGAGGGTGGCGAAAGCGCCCGTGGGTCGAAACAGACTGGCGTCGGCCCCATGGTACACTACCGGTGGCGACGGAGGTGCCAGATGTCGTCGGCTTTCAAGACGGTCCAGTGCCCACAATGCCAGCACAACGTGGCCAGCAGGATGGCTCGTTGCCTCTACTGCGGCGCCACGCTCACGACCCGGGACGCAGCCCAGGCGAGGCGGTGCCCCAGATGCGCCGTGGACCTGAACGTGGTGAGCGCCCAGTGGGTGCTGGTCGACTCGTGCAGCACCTGCAACGGTCAGTTCTACGACACCGGAGAGCTCGACCGGATCCACATGATCCCCGACGAGGACCGCAAGTGGATCGAGCATCACCTGCTCCCGCGGAGAAGCGACACCGAGACCGGGGAGCCGCTGAAGTGCCCGGGCTGTTCGACCCCCATGGATGCCTTCGACGTGCCGGCCACCGAGAGCTTTCTCATCGACATCTGCCCCAGGTGCAAGGGGACCTGGCTCGACAAGGGCGAGGCCCAGAAGCTCAAGGCGCTTCTGATGGACCGTCTGGAGCCCGTCTCGATCGTGCCTGTCCCGGCCGTGCCGACGCCCGGCTTCAGCCGTCGGAGATACAGCGCCAACCAGCTCGCCACCGATCTGGCCGTCGAGTGCATCGAGCTCATGGTCGACTCCATGCGCAAGTAGCCCGACCCAGAATCCGCTGGCCTGGCCCGCGTCGTCTCAGAGCGCCAGCTCCTCCAGGCCAGCCCACCAGGGCAGCGCTCGCACCGAGCCGATGACCTTGGCGATCGGGTCTCGAGACAAGCAGAAGCCCGTGGCACCCGGGAGGTCTTTCAAGAAACGATCCACCGTCCGCGTGTCTCTCTCATCCACGCGGTCGCTGGACTTGATCTCCACCAGCGCCGGCGCCATTCCCGGCCGCTCCACGACCAGGTCGATCTCCGCGTCATCCTTCGTGCGGAGGTACGAGAGCGCGTAGTCGTTCTGGCGATAGGCGCTGCGGCGCGCGGCCTCCACGATCACGAAGTGCTCGAAAGCTCTGCCGTAGTCGTACGTCCCGGGCACCAGATCCACGGTGAGCATCCGTGTGAGCGCCCGCTTCACACCGAGGTCGAAGAAGAAGAACTTGGGCGAGTGGGTCTGACGCTTGCGTACCGACTGGTGAAACGGCTCGAGCAGGAAACCGACCAGCGTGTCTTCGAGGAGTTGAAAGTACGACTGGGCCGTCTTGACGTCTGCCCCTACATCACGGGCGATCCTGGTGAAGTTCAAGATCTCGCCGTTCGCCTGGGCCGCGATCTCCAGGAACCGACGGAAGGGATCCAACCTCCGCACGAGATGTTCGGCCCACACCTCCTCTTTCAAGTAGGTCAGGGCGTAGGAGCGGAGGAAAGCCCTCCTGTCATCGTCGGTCGGACACGCCAGCAGGCCTGGCAACGACCCGAAGCGAAGCGTCGCATCGAGATCGAACGATCGCCCCATCTCGGTCGCCGTGAACGGAAAGAGATGGTGGACCGTGGCCCGCCCGGCCAGCAGGTTCGTGCTTTGGCGCTTCAGCCTTCGCGCGCTAGAGCCGGTCAGCGCGAACTTGACGGTGTCCCGTTCGATCTCGCCATGGACCACGTCCAGAAGTCGCGGGGCCTTCTGGACCTCATCGATCACGACCCATTCAGGGTGCGGCCGCGTCGCCCCGATCCTCTCGGACAGCTCCATGGGGCGACGCGCGAGGCGATCCTCCTCCTCCGGGTTCAGAAGGTCGATCCACAGAGTCTCCCTGTCCGAGAACAGCTGCCGCAGGAGGGTCGACTTTCCAGTGCCTCTCGGCCCGAAGAGGAAGAAGCTCCTGGCCATTGAGACAGAGACGCTCCTCTGGATCATACTCCAGGAATGTACGCCGTTCATGGACCATCGTCAACCTCCACCTCTCGAAGACTGGAGCATCACGCTGGTCTCAGAAGCAAAGGCTGCTGAGGTTGAAGGTGTAGAGGCGCCGCAGGAAGTCCATGGGGTTCGTCTTCTCTCACAGCGAACCCCAGATCAGGTTCCGGTAGATGTCGAGCAGACACCCCTCCACCACACGAGGCTCGAGCCTCCCGGCGGTCAGGAAGTCGTCGAACCGCCGCTCCTGCGAATCTGAGCCCACCTCGATGAAGACGTGGCCGACGCGCTGCACGAAGTCCCCGTGGGTGACCACGTCGTGAAGAAGGTCGTACTGCGTCGACTCCCGGTGGTCCTGCTCGCACACGATGACGATCTCGTGGCTCTTGAGCAGGTCGATGAGGTAGTCGCGGGAGCTCTGACTCTCGCCCTTCAGGAAGTCCACGCAAGGCTCGATCGCGGGGCGGCACGCACCCGCCGCAGTCGCGGGGCCACTCGAGAGATGGGCCGAGACGTGGACAGGCTCGCACGATCGAGCGTCCATCCGCCTTCCGGTTCACTCGAGATGAAGGTCGATGCACTTCCGTACCGGGCGTGGCCGCTCTCCCCTCGACGGCTTCGAGGCCGTCCTCGGTCGCTCGGATACTGATCCTCGGCTTGGTGTTGCTGATCCGCCAGGAACTGGCACGATTCTGGCTATCGCTCCTCACCGGGTGGTGGTCGATCGCCGCCCGGGATTCAGGCCCCACGACACCGAAGGAGATACACCCATGGGAGAGCGAATCGTCGCCCGGTGCGTCGCGCTCGTCGCAGTGGCCACGCTGGTGCCCGCTCTCGCGGCCGCGGGAGCGGGGCAGGACACCGGTCCCCGGCAGGCGGCAAGGACCGCGATCTGCGTCGTGCACTGCGACCCGGTCGGGCCAGAGCAGTTCGAGTCGAACTGGGCTCTGCTCGGGGATCTGGTGAACACCGCGGATCAGTACGGCGCCAGGCTCTCCCTGCACTTCACCGGGTCGTACGCCTCGCTGGCGCTCGCGGCGGGCAAGGCCGCACAGATGCGGTCCTGGCTGGCGAGAGGGCATGACGCGGGGTCGCATCCCCACCCAGAATACACGGGCCACGATGGGTGGATCGCCACCACGTGGAACCTGCTGCCTCAGGAGAAGGTGGAGCAGGCCGTAGCCCAGACGACCGGGGCGGTGAACGTACTCGTGGTTGCCGAGGCGAACCGGGTCCTGGACACGCTCCTGCCGTTCTACACGACGCCGGCGGACTTCCCGGTGCAGTTCACCCACTTTGCGTGGGGGAACAACGGCCACCCCATGCCGGTGCGAATCGTTCTCCCTCGTGATCGCGCGGTCACGGCCGTGTTCTACCGGTCGCTCCCCGGCGATCCGGTGGACAGGCTCCATCTGACCGCTGCTCAGATGCTCGAGGAGATGAAGGAGGGTGACGGAGAGGTGTACGGCCCGGTGCTGCACCCGCTGGACTTCCAGGGGTCGACCCGGCGCGAGCTGATCACCTGGTTCGCGTCACTCTCCCGGCAAGGGATCCCGACGGTCCCGGTCGCACGGCTCAAGTCATGCCCGCCGACGGAGCTCGACCGTTTCATGCGTGTCAGGTGCGACGTGGTGAAGCGCGACAAGACCTCGGCCACGGCGTCGGTCTCGATCGAGAACCTGGGCGGGCGCCCCCTTCGTGGCCTCAAGCTGGTCGTGCACCTGCCGGCGGATTACGCGCTGGCCCCCGGGACGGCTCTCTCCCCTCCGGCCACGCGCAGGCAGAGCTCCAAGGAGGTGTTCGAATGGGTGGGCCAGACCGTGCCCGCGAGGGGATCTGCGAGGTACGAGCTGCGGCTCGGGCCGGTCGAGAAGCCGGTGAACCACCCGATCTCCGGGGTCCTGGACGCGTACGTGGATGGGCCGGACCTGTCGCCGCGGTGGAGCTTCGCGACGATCGCGGGCGTTCCGGAGGATGGATGGTACCTCCCGTTCGAGTCGTACAACCCGCTGGGCATCCCTGCGGGAACGTCCAGAAGGCGAGTGCCGGTACATCCCCTGATGACGTCCGCGTCGGCCATGAGTCTCAAGAGACAGGTGCGCGCGCGCCCGACCGACACATCCCACCTCCGCGACCGCATGGAGCTCGTGAGGAAGGTCGCGCAGGCCTTCCTCGCGAGCGGGCGCCGGGACGAGCTGGACTCGGTGCTGCCGCCCTCACGGATGGAGCACCTCGTGCGGACGGCCGCCGACGCCCCGGAGAGGGCGGCCCCCGAAGTGGACCGCCGCCTGATCGATCTGGCCGAGCTGATCCTCGAGAGGGAGGGCAGCGCCGGCTCCATCTTCGGCATCCACGATCCCACGGTCCCGGACAGGCCGGTGGCCGGCCCGCCGCTCTTCGGAAAGCTCCCGGCGGGTGTGGACCTCCCGGCGGACGTGGCCGCAGCAGGCGCCCGATGGGTCAGGTACTGCGGCAGCAGCTCGCTGATCTGGGAGCTCGTCGAGCCCAGAAAGGGGACGTACGACTGGACCAGGACGGACCACATCTTCGGCGAGGGTCGGAAAGCGGCCCTGAACCCCGTGGTCGTGGTCAACTCGAACAACGAATGGGACAGGCCCAACAGGGTCACCGGTCCCAAGGGCGACATCGTCCCGCGTACGACTCTGCCGCGCGACATGGGCGCGTACCTGGCGTTCTTGAAGAAGGCGGTCGAGAGGTACGACGGCGACGGGATCGACGACGCTCCGGGGTCGCCGGTGGTCCGGTACTGGGAGATCCAGAACGAGGTCGATCTGAAGATGTCCTGGATGGACACGCCGGAGAACTACGCGCTTCTCCTGGCGGAGAGCTACAGGGTGATCAAGGAGGCCAGCCAGGAGGCGGTCGTGCTCTGCTCGGCCGCGTCCGGACCGGATCCGAGGGAACCGAAGTTCGGGTTCCCGGAGTTCTTCGTGCGGGTGTTCGCGGCGCTCGCGAAGGCCCGGAAGAACCCGGCCGAGCGCTTCTTCGACGTCTCGAGCTTCCACGTGTACAACGAGCATGCCACTGTGTTCCCGCTGCTCTCCCGGCATGTCGCGCTGCTCAGGCAAGAGCTCGATCGATGGGGCTACGGCGACGTCCCGCTCTGGCTGACCGAGACGAGCACGCACAGCGACCGTCCGTCCGACGCGCCGGCGGACATCCCCGCGCACCCGGAGGCCGAACAGGCTGCGGACGTGGTCAAGATCTACGTCGGCTGCGCCGCCGTGAACGTCCCCAAGGTCTTCTGGGTGACGCTCACCGAGTGGGCAGGCTTCGGCGGCGAGCCCGGCGGCTACTGGGACCACGTGGGGCTGATCAACAACCCGACGCTCGACGGAAAGTCCCACAAGAAGCTGGCCTACTTCACGTTCCGGCGGCTCTCGGAGGCCATCGGTGGCGGACGCATCACGCTCGCTCGAATCGTCGAGGCCGAGAACGGCAGGTTCGTCTGCCACCTGAGGACGGGCGGAAGGTCCCTTTGGATCGCGTGGGCGGACGTACCGAACGCGGGCGACGTTTCGATCAGCGGAGTGAGGACGTCGGGTGTCACGGTCCAGGACCTAGTTCCCTCGGTCGAGTCCGGCGACCAGGTGAAGGATCCGGCGAGCACGTTCCGCGTGCAGCACAGGAGCGTCGACAAGGGGACCGTGACGATCCCGTGCACCCGCCGCCCCGTGCTGGTCGAAGAGCAGCGCTGATCCCACGGAACCGGACCGGACGTGCCAGGCAACGAGCGGGCCGTGGCGCGGCGGATCGACCGAGCCTGCGAGGTGCTCAGCGACGCCGCGCTGCGGCTGCCGGGCCCGCGACCTGGAGCTGAGCCGCCCGGTGGCCCTGAAGGCCGTGTTCCGCACCGAGCCGGAAGTCCGCAGACGGTTCGCCCGCGAGGGCGCCGTGCTCGCCCGGCTCTCGCCCCCCAACGTCGTCAAGGTCTACAAGGTCGAGACGATCGGTCAGACCACCGTCCTGGTCCTGGAGCTCGTGGAGGGACGGACGCTGCAGACCGACCTGACGGCCCCGGGGGGTACCCGGCCGGAGAGGCGCTGACTTCCCGTCGCCGTCGTGGAGCCCGCGGTCTGCGGCGGTCCCCCCGCTCCGGAACCGCCGGTCTCTGGGGCCAGGACCGAGGGCGTGGGCGCAGCAACCCGGCCCGTGACGGGGCGCCAGGCCTGGGCACCGTCATGGACGACACCTGCCAGGTGCACTTGGATCTCCCACGCAATCAAGCGCCAGACCCGTCTACGTCATGGTTTCGCCGCCCCGATTGAAAATCGATTCCGCGAATCGGGGCGACGCGACCACCCTACCGGATCGGGAACACCGTGCACTCCAGGACCTTCAGCTCCACCGCGGCCTTGGGGCCGAACCTGGGAGGGGGCAGCTGGTTCACCCGCCAGTCCGTGCGGCCGAGGCGGACCCGGTAGTCGATGCGGTCGCCCA
>JACQZM010000203.1:39311-59876 GCA_016213885.1 Candidatus Rifleibacteriota bacterium
CTGACGATCACCTGCACCGCACGATCGACCGCCGTCGAGTCGGCCTGGATCGGAACGTCGGTGCCGTCCAGGAGAACCCTCCCCGGCTGGACCACCCGGCCCTCGGCCACGTTGGCCACGCCCAGGAAAGCCGCGACGAACGGGTTGGCCGGCCGTCGATAGATCTCCTCCGGAGCGCCCACCTGGACGATCTCTCCTTGCCGCATGACCATGATCCTGTCGCTCATGGCGAACGCCTCGGCCTGGTCATGGGTCACGAACACGACGGTGATCGCCAGGCGCTGCTGCAGGTCTTTGATCTCGAACCGCATCTGCTCCCTCAGGTGGGCGTCCAGGTTCGACAGCGGCTCGTCCAGCAGCAGCACCGCCGGTTCCATGACCAGCGCCCGGGCAAGCGCCACCCGCTGCTGCTGCCCCCCCGACAGCTCGTGGGGGTACCGCTGCCCCAGGCCGGTGAGCTGCACCAGCTCGAGGCACTCCCCGGCCTTGCGGAGCGCCTGGTCCGATGGCACCCCCCGGACGACCAGCGGGTAGGCCACGTTCTGCGTCACGGTCATGTGGGGCCACAGGGCGTACGACTGGAACACCATTCCCAGCTTGCGCCGCTCCGGCGGGACGAAGATCCGCTCCCGGGGTGCGCTCACCAGCTCTCCGCCGATCCGGATCTCCCCATCGCTCGGCTCGTCGAGCCCGGCGATCATGCGCAGCGTCGTGGTCTTTCCGCACCCGGACGGGCCGAGGAACGCCACGAACTCTCCGGTCGACACCTCGGCGCTGATGCCGTTCACCACCGGGATCTGGCCGTACGACCTGCTCAGGTTCTTGAGTTCGACGTGTGACATCTCTCACTCCGACGGCTAGTAGCCCTCGTGACGCCCTCCGCTGAGACGGCGAACCGCCAGCGATGCCGCGATGACCACCACCACGACGATCACGGCCAGCACCGACGCCGCCGCGGGGTCCTCGTAGCTCGACAGCTCGAACAGCAACGTCCCCACGGTCTGCGTCTGGGGGCCGAACAGCAGCACCGACATGGTCAGCTCGCCGAAGCTCGGCATGAAGACGAGGAGCCACGCGGCCACCAGGTTGCCCCGGATCAGCGGGAGCAGGACGTCGACGATGGACCGGCCCCAGGAGGCGCCGCTGATCCGGGCCGCCTCCTCCATCGAGGGGTGGACCTCCGCCAGCCCCTCGCGGACCATCCTGTAGGCCAGGGCGCCCTCCTTCACCGCGTAGGCCACCAGCAGGATCCAGGCGGTGTTGAACAGGTTCAGCCCCCACCCGCCGGTGAACGCCAGGATCGAGCCGATGGCCAGGACCGTGCCGGGGGTGGCGTAGGGGATGGAGAGCAGCGCCGCCGGTACCCAGCGGAACCTCGAGGCCGACCGGGCCTCGCCGTGGGCGATCAGTCCGGCCACGATCAGCGCGACCGTGGCGGCGCCGCCGGCCAGCAGCAGGCTGTTCACGATCGCCGTCCGGGCATCCGACCGGGACAGCACGGTCTTCCAGTGGATCAGCGAGAGGTTCTCCGGCGAGAACCCCAGGCCGGCGTTGGTCATGAACGAGCTCACCAGCAGAGCCAGGAACGGCAGCGCCACGGCGCCGAAGAAGACCGCGGCCACGGCCGCGAAGCAGGGCCACCGCCACGGCCCCAGCCGGGTTCTCGCCGGACGGGGCGGGCGGGCGCTGGCCCCCCGGTCCGATCCGCCCATGGCGGCGCTGGCGAGCGGAAACAGGAAGGCGAGGAGGAACAGGCCCGCGGAGAGAGCGATCGCCTGGTTGAACCCGCGCGTGGTGTGGAGGTCGATGTACGCCTTCACCCTGGTGGTCAGAACGTGGACCGGAGGATGAGCCGATGGGCCCAGCAGCGCGGGGACCCCGTAGCTCGCCGCCGTGGCCAGGAAGGCGAGGAGGGCGCCTCCGAGGGCCGAGCGCCGGACCAGCGGCCAGGCGACATCCAGCAGCGCTCGCCCCGGCGACGCGCCCGACAGCCGGGCCGCTTCGAGGAGCGCCGGATCGATCCGGGCCAGCGACTCCGCCACGCCCATCAACACCAGCGGCGAGAAGAAGACTCCCATCACCAGGATCATCCCCGTGGCGGAGTAGACGTTCAACAGGGCCGACGAGAGCCCCAGGTGCTCGACGGCGATCCGGTTCAACCAGCCCGACCGCTCCGAAGCGAGATAGGTCCACGCCAGCGCCACGATGAACGAGGGGATCGCGTACGGAAGGGTGAAGAGGGACCTCCAGAGCCGGGGCGCTGGCAGGTCCGTGGCTGTCACCAGCCACCCCAGCGGAAGCCCCATGGCCAGCGCCACGACCGCGGCCCCGGCCGAGACCGCGAAGGTCCACCAGACCGCCCGGAGGTTCGCCGACGACGAGAGCACCAGGGCGTAGTTGTCGAACAGCCCCGCGCCCTTGAAGCTCTTGACCACCAGCAGCGCCAGCGGCAGCAGGGCGAAGTAGGCCACCAGCGCCAGGCAGCCCAGCCCCACCGCCGTCCGGGTCGTCGGAACCACGAGGCGGGCCGATCGTCCTCCGGCCTCCGTCAGGCTCACTCGAACATCACCTTGACGAACGTCTCCTTGATCTCCTCGGAGGTGGCGGCGATCTCCTTGATCTGGCCCGCGTCGGGACAGAGCCCGGTCTTCAGGAGCTCCTGGAAAGCAACGCCACCGACCGGCCCGGCCGCTCCCTCCACGGTCGGGTACATGTAGCCGTCCGCCATGGCCTGCTGCCCCTGTGGCCCCAGCATGTAGCGACAGAACCGTCGGGCCTGCTCGATCTGTCTCGACCCGGCAGAGATGGCGATCGGAGCGGGGATCACGATCGCCCCGTCCTCCGGGATGACGACCTGGGCGGGGCTCCGGGTGGTCCGGGCCTTGAGCAGGTTCTCGTAGAGCAGCACTCCGACCGGTCGGTCCCCCACCTCGACCCGCCGCTGGATCGCGCTGTTGCCGCCCTCGACGATCGTCCCGTTGGCTCTCAGCGCCTTGTAGTAGTCCCAGCCGTACCGTCTCGACAGCAGCGCCACCGTGACGAAGTGGGTTCCCGACTTCAGCGGGTCGCCGATGGCCAGCTTCCCCTTCCACTCGCTGGAGGCCAGGTCCTTGAACCGCCGGGGCGCCCGGTCCGGCGGGATGAGCTTCCGGTTGAACGCCATCACCATGACGGCGGCCCGGTTGACCAGGTACCGGCCCTCGGGGTCCCGGAACCGGGGCGGAACGGCGTTCAAGACGTCGTCGGGCAGCCTGTCCAGGTGGCCCTCCTGCTTCAGGCTTTCGTACCAGAAGGCGTCGGCGGTCATCACGACGTCGGCCCGAGCGGCCCCCGCGGCCAGCTCCGCGGTCACCCGGGCGGCCACCTCCTCGCTTCCGGCCTTGTACCAGTGGACCGCCACGCCGGGCAGCGCTCGATCCACCTGGGGCACCAGGGAGTCGAGGGTGCTCTGGTAGAGCGACGTGTAGATCCAGAGCTCCGGGCCCGCGGGCCCCCCGCATCCCAGCACCAAGGCCAGCAGCACCAGGGCCGGCCCGAAGAGCGTGGCGACTCTCGACGCGACGAAAGGACCCTCCCATGAACATGGAAGCGCCCTGGCCGGGCCGGGGCGTTGGGCGGGGCTTTTGGGAACGGGTCGATCGATCGCCATGGTGCGCGCGCTTCCTCTCCAGTACGGATCAGGGCGCCATCCTATCAGGACGCCGGTCGATCGCGCCAGTCGGCTTTCGACAGGGTATGACCCGGCGCCTCGTCGCGTCCGGGTCGCGCTCGGGGGAAGGGAAGAGGAGGGGATCCGGATCGAGGTCGCGCTCGGGGGCGCGACTCGGACCCGGCGAGGCGCCGGGTCTTCCCCGATGCATCGATTGACGGATCGGGTCGCGTTCGATACGATGGGAGCCTATCCGCCGCCGGGCGGGAGGAGGATCGCAAACCATGGCCAGAGCGAAGTTGAGTGCGAGGTCGATTCTGGACACGGCCCGCGCGTTCTGGGAGTCCAGGGTCATCCTGACGGCCGCGGAGCTCGACCTCTTCTCCCTGCTGGCTCGCTCCCCCCGGACCGCGGCGCAGGTGGCGCGGACGCTGGACTCGAACGAACGCGCCACAGGGATGCTCCTGGACGCGCTGACCGCCATGGAGCTTCTCACCAAGAGCGGCAAGGCGTACCAGGCGCCCCCGCAGGTGCTGGAGTTCCTGGGCGCCCGGTCCGATCAAACGGTGCTGCCGATGGTGCGTCACATGGCGAACTGCTGGCGCACCTGGGACAGGCTCACCGAGGTGGTCCTGACCGGCAAACCGGCGCGGTCCCAGTCGAAACAGCGAGGGCTGTTCGATCTGGAGGCGTTCATCTGCGCGATGCACGTGGTGGGCCGGCACCTGGCGGACCCGATCATCCAGGAGATCGAGCCGTGCCGGGCCCGGCGATTCCTCGACGTGGGCGCCGGCCCGGCCACGTACACCGCGGCGGTGCTCAGGGCCTGTCCGGAAGCGCGGGCCACCGTGTTCGATCTCCCGCCGGTCATAGAGATCGCCCGGACCCAGCTCCGAAAGGCCGGTCTGGTCAAGCGGGTGACCTTCGTGCCCGGCGACTTCTACAAGGACCCGCTGCCCCCGGGTCACGACCTGGTGCTCCTCTCGGCGATCATCCACCAGAACAGCCCCCAGCAGAACCGGGAGCTGTTCGCGAAGATCCACGCGGCGCTCGTTCCTGGCGGCCGTCTCGTGATCCGTGACCACGTGATGGACCGGTCCCGCACGAGGCCCAGGGCCGGGGCGCTCTTCGCGCTGAACATGCTCGTCGCCACCGACGGCGGTGGAACCTACACCTTCGACGAGATCCGGGACGGCCTCAGGGCGATCGGTTTCAAGCAGATCAAGCTGATCCGCCGCGGCGACATGATGGATAGCCTGGTCTCGGCGATCAAGCGGTGAGGCGCCGGATCCTGGCGGAGTGCGAAGTTGAGCCAGTTGCCTGACCTGGAAGAGCTCGGAAAGCGGCTCGGCACCGGCTTCACCTCGAAGTACCGGCTTCTGGCCAGACTGGGCGGCGGCGGGATGGCCACGGTCTACAGGGGGCGCCACACCCAGCTGGACATCCAGGTCGCGATCAAGATCCAGACCAAGAAGGCGGATTTCGAGGAGGCCAGCCTCGAGCGGTTCCATTTCGAGGCCAAGGCGGCCGCGATGGTCCAGCATCCCAACGTGGTCCGGGTCCATGATTTCGGCACCCAGGGCGACTTCTGGTGGATGGCCTCCGAGCTGGTCGAGGGGAGGTCGCTGGCCGACATTCTCGACAGGGAGAGCACCTTCTCGACCCAGAAGACGCTCAAGGCATCGCGGGACATCGCCCTCGGCCTCAGGGCGATCCACGACGCCGGGATCGTGCATCGGGACATCAAGCCGGAGAACGTCCTGGTCGGGGCCGACGAGGTCTACAAGATCTCCGACCTGGGCCTGGCCAAGGCCGCTGGCCGGGGCTTTCTGACCGAGTCGGGCGTGGTGCTGGGCACCCCGGCCTACATGGCGCCTGAACAGATACTGGACAAGGAGGTCGGGCCCAGGGCCGATCTCTACGCTCTGGGCACCATGATGTACCGCATGGTGTCGGGGAAGCTCCCGTTCGAGGGGCCCACCGAGTTCGGACTCATCGACCAGAAGATCCGGGCCGACCACCCACCGATCCAGGTCTCGCAGCTCGCGCCGGAGATCAAGAAGCCGCTGGCCCGGCTGATCGACTCGCTCTTGGCCCGCGACCAGGAGGTCCGGCCGGAGACCGCCCAGCACGTGGTGGACGCGATCGAGGAGCTGTACAGCAGCGACCCTTCCCTGGAGCCGCTCTCCAGCCCGGGGTTCCGGCTCCCCGGCGAGGTCAGGATACCAGCGGCCCCCAGGGTCCCGCTGCAGACCAGGCGGACCCAGGACAGCGGCTCTCCGTCGCGCCAGACGAGGTCCCCGTCCGGCGCCGATCCCGCCTCAGGCGGAACCGGCAGGGTCGCCGCCGGGAGCCCGAGCCGCAGCGCGCCCCGGACCGTCCGGGTCTCGGCCACGTCATCCGGCTCGTCCGCCCGGAGCGCCGGCCCGGCGAACCCTGTCGTGGCGAGGCCGGGCTGGCTCAAGACGGGCGCCGTGGCGCTGGTCGTCATCGTCATCGTTGTCGGGGTGGTGGCGCTGCGGCGGCCAGCGCCGGCGCTCTCGGTGAAGCTCGCCGTCTCGGCCACCGAGATCGTGGTGGGCTGCGACGAACCGCTCGAGGTGACCTGTCGCGTCGGGCAGGCCGTGCCCGCCTCCGGGCAGTGGTCGAAGACCGACCGTCGGTGCGTCGTTCCCGTTCCCGCCGGAGGCGTGGCCACGGACTGGGACTTCCGCGAGGCGCTGAAGATCGAGATCAAAGGGGCGGACACCCGGTTCGGCCTCGGGATCCCGGCGGTTCCCAGGCTGCTCGAAGCGAACCGCGACGGCCTGATCTCGGTCCCGGTGCCCGCCCTGACCAGTCCGACGTGGTCCGTCATGCTGGATCGGGCTGGCGAGCAGGCGGCGGACTGCGCGCTGTCCCTGGATGGCGAGCAGCCCGTGGTCAAGGTCCGGTCGGAGCTGTGCCGGAAGCCGACCGCGGATCCGGTGCAGCTGAAGCGGATCACGGGCGAGGGATCCGCGGGAAGCTCCGCGGCTGGCCGCAGACCGGTCCGGGTCGTGCTGGAGCTGGCGTGTTCCCGCAGGATCGGTGTCGGGTACGCCGAGGTCGAGCGGCTGCCCAGGCAGGTCAGGGTCGACGAGGAGCTCAAGGCCCTCGGTGGACGGAAGGCGCTCGGGGAGAGGTACCAGCAGAGCGCTCTCCTGGGCCCGGAGGATGCGGCACTGGTGAACGGCGTTCTGGCCAGGCTGTACGCACCGACGGAGGTCGCTGCGGCGGGGCTCGACACAGCGTCCATGGTCGCGGCGATTCGATCGTATCTCTCCAATGTCGATGTCGAGTTCGGGCGCAGGCTCGCCGTCTACAACTGGGTCTGCCAGACCGCCTACCCCTGCGTGATCGCCAGGGCGATCCGCTCGACGAAGCCTGCCGTGGACGTGGCCGACGTCCTCCGGTCGTTCCGCGAGGTGATGGTGACGAACTACACGGCGGCGAACCTGCCGCCGCTGGACAGCACCTGCCGTCCGCTGCCGCCGCTCTGGTGCGAGCGAGAGACGGAGCAGTTCAATGCCGGAATGAACACGGCCTACCTGGGACGCAGTATCGGAGAACAGTCCATGGACGCAACGCCCAGGGCGATCATCCTCCTGAGGGTGGTGCCGGAATCGCCATCACTGCCACCGCAGCTCCTCGCCGTCTGGCAGACGCCCTGGACCAACCTCCAGACAGTACATCCCGAAACTCCGGGGCCCGACACTCCGGAGATCGGCCTGCGGCTCATCCTCTTCAACCTGGCCCGCGGGTCGATACTCGAGGTGGCCTTCCCGGGGACCGATCTGGCCAAGAGAGCCGTGTGCGTGACCAACGTGGACCACACCGATATCGACTCGGGTTGCGCCGAATCAGGGGGGGACGTCAACAGGACGACCTGGAGGAGCTTCGCCAGGGTCTCCGTGGAAGTCCGGATGAGGATACCGCGGACGGCGTTCGGCGATCGACCGCCCCGGGCCGTGGCCCTGCGATACACCCTTCGCGAGGACCGGACCCTCCACCCCCGCACCGGCGACTTCTGCCTCTGCTTCAAGGCCGAGTGGTTCCGGCCCTGACGCCTACCTGAGCTGGCGCTTCCCGGGCTCGCGCGCCCGGGTGGACGCCCTGGTGATCGGCAGATAGGTCTCCTCGTAGGCGCCCCAGTTTCTGAGGATCGAGATCACCGACGAACAGGTGGGCACCAGGTAGTACTTCACGTAAGCGATCCGCGGGATCACCACGCCGGCCCAGACCCGGTCCTCCCAGGTCCCGTCCGGCTCCTGGGTCCGTACCAGGTAGTCGAGCCCCCTCTTCACGGCCGGGGTGCTCGACCCGTCGGCGGCGATCAGCCCCTGCAGCACGAAGCTCGTCAGAGCAGGATCGCTGGGGCCCGGCTCGAACTTCCCGGTGCGGTAGCTCTCCTTGGACTCGCCCCACCCGCCGTCCGGATTCTGGACGGAGTTCAGCCAGTCGATCGCCTTCCGCACCCTCGGGGCCTTGAGGTCCACCTTGGCCCTGGCGAACCCCTGGAGCGCCTGGGCGGTGCCGTAGCCGTAGTTGACCGCCCAGTGGCCGTACCAGCTGCCGTCGGGCTTCTGCGTCCGCCACAGGAACTCGATACCCCTCCGGGTGGCCCGGGTGATCCTGCCGTCGGAGTCGTAGGAGGTGCCCATCAGAGGACCCAGCACGAAGAGCGTCCGGGCGGTGATGTCCTCGTCGCGAAGATCGGACACGCCGGGCATCACGGCCTCGGAGGACATGAACAGCCGCTCCCGGTTGTTCCGGTCCCAGGCCGCCCACCCTCCGTCCCTGTCCTCCATCGCCAGCACCCAGTTGATCCCCTTCCGGAACGCCGCATCGCAGAGGTGACGGACCGGGATGAGCGCCTGGAGCACCGTGACGGTGCAGTCCACGTCCGGGTACTGATCGGCCGCCACGCCGAAGTACCACCCTCCCGGCTCCACCGTTCCCTCGACCCGGCGCTGCCAGTCGCCAGGGACCTTGGCCTGATGGTCCGCCAGCCAGTTCGTGGCCGCCACCACCCCCGGGTCGTCCTTGGGGACGCCGGCCTCGAGAAGCGTCTGGAGCGCGTAGGCCGTGGGAAGTCCCCGGGCCATCATGTACTGCTGGTAGTAGCCGCGAGGATCGTGGACGAGCCAGGCGTTCACCCCGGCGAGTCCCTTCTCCACCTGGGCGGCGTACTTGCCGTCGGCTCCGTTGTCCAGCGCCATCAGGCTGAGCATCGTGGCGGGGAAGACACCGGACACGGTGCCGTCTCGCTCCTGCCGGGCGATGATCCACTCCATGGCCTTGCGGTCCGCGGCAGGGTCGGGGAACAGTCGGTCGATCACCCGCGACACGGCGGACACCGCGCCGAGGGCGCCCCAGGTCACCTTGGTCTTGAGACGGTCTTTCATCTTGTTCAGCCAGGTCACGAGCCGGGGCGGAAGGTGGAAGAACCCCTTGGCCCGGGAGTCGAGCTGGAGGATCAGCTGCTCGATCTCCGGAGGGGTCTCGGGCTTGAGCGACCAGTCGATGGGGCTCGTGATGAGCTCCTGGACCCCACGCTCCGGCGGCAGCGGCCGCACCGCCTTCAGCTTGCCCAGCAGGGCCAGCGGGACCAGCGCCAGCCGGGCGAGGCTCAGATCGTAGATGTTCGGATGGAACCACTCGGGAAGGCTGACGAACTTCGGCGTGACGTAGGGGATCGCCTTCAAGGGGATCTGACCGAGCAGCGCCAGCTGGACCCGCGGCAGCACCGACGTGCAGGCGAGGCCGCCCAGGCGGGCGATCTCGGCCCGGGCGCCCGCGATGACGGGGTCGTCCACCGACGCCCCGGAGGCCTTCAGGGCAGCGTAGCAGATGACCGTCGGATCGAGGCTGCTGGGCGCTCCCGGATAGAGCGACCAGCCGCCCCGCTCGTTCCGGGTCGAACGGATGTAGCGGGCCAGCTCGCTCTCGACGATGGGATCCACCCTGCGCAGGTACCGCATCATGAGAAGATGCAGGCCGGCCAGGGAGGCGTCGCCCTCGATCGGGCCGTCCCAGGTGCCGTCGGGGTACTGGGTCGCTCGAAGGTACTCGATCCCCTTCTTGGCCGCCTGGGCCAGGGCCGGGTCGGTGGGCTGCCCGCCGGACGCCCTGCCCGGCGCGATCCAGACGAGAACGGCGATCAGGGTGACGCACCAGATCGGTCTCCGATTAGGTCGGCTCATAATCACTCTCGGGGCGGTCATGGACGCCCGGTGAACCCGGCGCTCCCGATCGTGGAGCGCCGACGGTCGTTGTTTTCGGGCCCTGGTGACGGCGTCCGGCCCTCGCCACCCCGCCGGACCTCGACCGACCGACGCCATCGACGCCTGAGCATGGCGGGCTTCGGACTCTAACGATTCTAGGGGCCCGGGGAGGTCTCGTCAATCCCCGGGAGATAGGGGGTGGGCACTGCTTCCACTGGCCATTATAATGATGATCCCGGACCGGACGGCCGGGCTGATCGTTCATGGGTCGCACGTCGGAGATCGAGTATGGCTCACCTGAAGACCTTGCTGGCGCTGGGTATCGTCGTTCTGCTCGGGTGTCCCGTCATGGCCTCGTCACCTCACGACGGTCTGGTCGAATACCTGGATGGATGCCTGGCCCGGGGCGACCGGCAGGTCGTCCAGGAGATGGTCCGGAGCCTGGAGGCGACGCCGCTTCCGGCCACCCCGAGCCATGAGGCACTGATCGAATCGATCCACGGCGTGCTGTCGCTGCGGGGGGAAGAGACCCTGGCCGGGCGGGTGCTCCGGGTCCGCAGGGCGCGGCTCGCCCGCACGTTCGTCCGGGGGCTGGAGCCGATCGTGTTTCCGCTGGACCACGGCGCGCACAACCGGTGCCTGTCCGAATGGTGGTACTTCAACGGCCACGTGACGGTCGGCGGCGAGCGCCACGGGTACATGATCACGTTCTTCAAGGTGTTTCCGAAGCTGAACTTCGTTCACGCGGCGCTGACCAACCTCGACACCCGGGAGCACGTCTTCCACCGCACGTTCCACTCTCCCAAGGCCGCCGCGGCAGCCACGGGCCGCCTGGACGTGCGGTTCGGCAAGGACAGCGTCCGGGAGGAGCCGGACGGTCGGTTCCGCCTGTGCTTCACCGTGAAGGGGCGTCGGCTCGATCTTCTTCTGAGGCCGCAGCGGGCCCCCATGATGGTCAACGGCAACGGTCTCATCGACATGCCCGAAGGGACCACCAGCAGGTACTACAGCTTCACCCGTCTGGAGACGGTGGGCACGGCTGTCTGGCCCGACGGGTCGACGCGGCCGGTCGAGGGCCGCTCCTGGGCGGACCACCAGTGGGGCAACTTCGTGGCGTTCTTCCGGCCGTGGGACTGGTTCGGACTCCAGCTGGACGACGGCACCGACTACAACATCTTCGAGTTCCGGCCCGGCGTCGGCTTCGCCGGGCGCTGCCACGTCAACGTGCTTGGTCCCGACGGTCGGCTCGAGGTGTTCGAGAAGATCGCCATGGCTCGCACCTCCTGGTGGAAGAGCCCCGTGAGCCACGACCTCTTCGTGACGAGCTGGGCGCTCCACGTGCCCGGTTCCGGCGAGTCGTTCACCGTCACCACGCAGGTCGTCGATCAGGAGATGCCGCGCACCGCGTGGTACGACCTGCCGCCCGCGTACTGGGAGGGAGCCGTGAACGTGGTCCGATCGGGCTCGACCACGGTGTCCGGGGTCGGCTTCAGCGAGCACTTCCCGTACAGGCGCCCGGTCCGGACCCGCCGGCCGCTGCCGGCGACGAACTGACCACGCGGTCAGGGCCCCCCGGGTCGAGGTCTTGCGGCCGTCACCGATGGTGGCAGCGCGGTAGCCGCAGCCTCACCACGATCGGGTAGTGGTCCGACACCTTCTGCGTGTCGTGGTCCCGGGGAATCCGCACCGACTCGACCTTCGCCGCCAGCTCCTTCGACAGCAGCAGGTGGTCTATGGAGTTGAACTCCCGCGGCGGGTCCACCCGGCCGTTCCGGTTCCTGTCGTAGAAGCAGGTGAACCGCTCTCTCTGCGGAACGAACGCCGCGGCGTTCACCAGGTCGTCGGTGGGGTCGGCCGGGTCCAGCGCCCGCACCCGGGCCAGCACATCGGTGATCGGCCTGGAGTCGATGTGGTCGATCGCCTCGGGGGAAGCGTCGAAGTCGTTGAAGTCGCCCATCACGATCAACGAGTACCCCTGTCGCCTCAGGTCCGTGGAGATGGCCACCATGGCATCGGCCTGAGCCTGGCGCATGAGCTTCCGGTCCGGCGCCGTGGGTTGAGACCTCAGGTGCACGCCGAGCAGGGCGATCCGGCTACTCCCGATGGCGAACTTGGCCACGACGTTCTTCGTGACGCGGTACGTCTGGGTGCCGCTCCTGCCCGGGCGTCCGTCGTAGACGACGACACCGTCCAGCGGATCGATCCGGGTCAACAGACCCGCATCCTGGCCGGTGGACCAGTCCCTTCCCTTCTTCAGGAACGGTCTGTACCCCAGGCCCCTCAGGAACTTCTCGTTGAGCGTGTGGAGCGCCCGCAGGTTCTCGACCTCCAGCAGGGTCACCATGTCCGGGTTGGCTCGCCGGATCACCTCGGCGATCCCTCGCATGTGCTCCTCGGCCTTCTCCCGGGAGCCCTTGTGGGGGAACGAGGCCTCGCCCTCCTCGGGCGGGACGCCGTCCCACAGGAACTCCGTGTTGAACGTCATGACGGTCAGCCTCGATCGATCGAGCCTGCGGTCTTCCGCCTGCAGTCCGCCCGGCGAACCGGACCCCGTCAGGAAGAGGACGAGCCAGAGCAAGACCACGGTTCGCGAGACGCCCATCGTGGGTGAACCTCCTGGGACCGGAGAGTGCGCGTGGCGACGTCGGCAGGGTCGCCGGCCGCCAGCTCGACGGGGCCGGGGCACCTGGCGTGGACCGCCCCGACGCCTTCAAGGTCCCTATAGCCCCTCCCGGAGAACCGGTCAAGGTGTCGCGGGATGAACGACATCGCCGTGGGCCCGGGCCGCGGCCGAGCTCACTTCTCGATGAGCACGATAGCCGCTCCGGCCGCGGGCTTGAGAGCGGAGCTGTCCAGGAACCACGCCCGGGGGTTGTACGGCGAGAGCAGAAGCTCCCCGGTCCGGGGTGCCCTGACCCGGTACCGGGCCCGCTCCACCCGGCGGCGCAGGTGAGACACCACGGCGATGAGGCGCAGCTCCGGGCCGTCGGCGGATCGCTCCTGAGCCTGGTCCGCCGGCTTGCACGCGCCGCCGGACGACAGGAAGCCCCAGCCGCCGCCGAGAAAGGAGACGTCGCACGACTCCCCCTGCTGCAGGACGATGCCGGTCGGATGGTACGGGGCAAACGGCAGGACCACGTGGATCTGCGGCCGGGTGAACGGCACGATCGGCGGGGCCAGGTCGAAGCGGCCCACCACCTGGGGGAGGCTGCGCGGCGGGCGCTCCACGGTCCGGTCCGGCTCGAGACCGGCGGTCGGGCCGAGCTCCCGGACCACCAGCTTCGCGACCTCCCGGGCCAGCGGCGGGCGCGCATGATCGGCGCCGACCCCCCGGATCTCGACCATCGCCTCCGTCGCCCCCGGCTGCCCGACCATGGCCATCCTCCCCACGGCCCAGACGATCATGGCCTGGCGCACCTCGGTCTTTCCGTCGCTGCCCTTCAGCTGCCGGAGCTGCTCTCTCAGCTCGCCGATCGCCGGCGCCTCCAGATTGCCCAGGGTCCACGCGGCCACCCCCAGCTCATCCCGCGCCGAGCTGGCCATGGCGAGCAGCGGCCCGACGGCCCGTGGGTCCGCGACCCAGGACAGCGCCCAGGCCGCAGCGTTCCGCACCTCCGGGGACGCATCCGAGAGCGCCCGCGCCAGATCTTCCACGTGCTGCTTCGACCGTACGAGCCCCAGGGAGCAGGCGGCGTCGGCCCTGATCGCGGGACCGGCCGGGCCGGCCAGGAGAGCGGCCAGACCCGGAGCCGCCTCCACGATGGCCAGACGCCCCATGATGCCGACGAGACCCCGCTGTTCCGGCTGCCGCTGGAACGCTCCGAGGAGGAGCCTCCGGGCTGCCGGCAACCCCAGGCTGGCCAGGAGTTCGGCGGCGATCTCCCTGATCTCCGTCCGCTGGTCGTGGCCCAGGAACCGCTCCACCGGCGGCAGGTCCTGGTCGGTGCCGACCTCCATCAGTCCGCGACAAGCGTTGGCCAGCAGCGCCACGTTCACGTCGGGACGGGAGATCCAGGCCGCGAAGCGTCGCCTGGCCTCGGTGGGGTCGGCGCGCACCATGGAGGCGCCCAGGCTGGTGGGGATGCGCCCGCCCCAGACGATCGGTCCGTCGCCCCCCGGGGCGCGGCGCCTCCTGGTGCCAGGCCGACCCTCGACGGGAGAATACCGCTCGAATGCACGCTCCACGGCCAGGGCGATCGTGGCGCAGGTCTCGGCCCCCCCGGCGGTGGCCAGCGCCTCCGCGCACGCCTCCAGGTCGGTCAGGCTCGTGGCCTGCCGGATATGCTTGAGCCCCAGCTCTCCGGCCCTCGGATGCCGGGTCGCCCCCAGCGCGGCGAGAATCTCCGACCTGAGCTCCTCCGGCACCCGATCGACGAACCGGACCAGGTCGTCGGCCAGCTCCACGTCTCTGAGCTTCGCCGCCAGCCGGGAGAAGCGCTGCAGCGGGTCGAGGTAGTCCAGCTGCATCCTGGCCACGTAGCGACGGACCACCGGCACCACCCGGGGGTCCGGAGACGACAGCAGCCCCTCCGAGAGCCAGCCGATCTCCGCGGGATTGCTCTTCAGCCCCAGGAGGAGGCGGTGCGAGTCCCGTCCGTACTCCTGCGACTCGGTACGGAACCGGTAGTCCGGAAGGCTCGTCTGGCCCGAAGGCGCGGTGCCCCGCAGGAAGTAGTCGGTGTCGGGCTTCAGGTTGCGGAACAGCCTGTGGAAGAACGTCTCCCCCGGCGAGCGATCCACACAGAAGAGCGGCGCCTGCCGGCCCCACAGACCCAGCTCCACCCGGGAGAGGTCGGCCGACGACCCGTCGAAATCGACCACCACGCTCACATCGGTGGGAAGACACAGGAACGCCCGGACAGCCGCCGGGGACGGGGTCCGCACCGGCGGTGCGACCAGCGGTCGACCGGCGGCGCTCGCCGTGGACTCGGGGACAGGCCCGGTGAACGTGTGCACGGCGAACGCCGTCAGCGCCGCGCCGACGATGAAGCCGATGGCGATGCCGATCGTCCCGATGGCGGGCAGCCTGTCCTCCGCGGCCGACGGCTCGGGTCGAGTCCGGCCTTCCGGGGCGCTCTGGCGGTCGCCGGCCGCCGGCGGAGCCAGGTCGGGCACGACCGCCTCGAGACTCGCTCCGGATCCGCCCATGGCCACCAGGATCGACCGGAGAGAATCCCGGTATTCGCTCGCCTTCGCCCGTGGGGCAGGGTCCTTCGCCAGCGCCCTCTCCTGCGCCTCGAGAAGCGCCTCGGGGACCGGCTCCTTCACCGCTCGAAGCGACGGCGCAGGCTGGGTCAGGATGTGGTGCATGGCCTGCGGAAAGTCCCGGGCCTTCAGCCACGGCGATCCGGCCACGAGCTCGTGCAAGCAGATCGCCAGGCCGTAGACGTCCGCCGGGAACGACGCCCCCTGTCCGAGGAGAACCTCCGGAGCCATGTAGAGAGGGGTTCCGAGGACCGTGCCCGCCTTGGTCACGGCCTCTCCCTGGGCCGCCTTGGCCAGGCCGAAGTCCATCAGCTTGAGACGGCCGGCCCGGTCGACCATCATGTTCTTGAGCTTGATGTCGCGGTGGCTGACCCCCTGACCGTGGAGGTAGGCCAGGGCGTCGGCGGCCTGGACGATCAGCGTGAGCGCCCTGGAGAGAGGGAAAGTGGTCTCCGCCGTGGCGAGCTCGCCGAGATCCTTTCCGGGCACGACCTCCATCGTGTAGTACGGCCGCCCGTCCATGGATCCGGAGTCGTAGATCCGGACGACGTTGGGGTGGGAGAGCGCGGCCAGCACCCTCACTTCGCGGTGGAACCGCTGCACGAACCGCTCGTTCCCGATGGACTCCGCCGGGATGAGCTTCAGCGCCACTTCCCGCCCGAGGTCCACCTCGAGCGCTCGATAGACGACGCCCATCCAACCTCGGCCCAGCTCGTCGAGGATCTGATAGCGTGCCATGCGTCGACCAGAAGTGGAACTCGCCGACCTGCCAATGCGTGCCCTGACCGTCGCCGTACCGGAACGTGAGCACCAGCTCCTGGTCATCCCAGTCGAGCCTGGGCCTGAAGGTCACCCTGCCGGCGGCGATCTCCGGGGTCGAGCCCGGGTTCTTCTTGATGAGGGTCGCCGGCTCGATCTTCACGCGCTGCCCCCGGACACCGGCGAGGTCCGCGGTTCCGACGAGCCTCAGGGGGTCGTCGCCCTCCCTGACGATCCGCATCGTCATGGGGACCACCACGGTCCCGTCGTGGCGCAGCTCGTCCGGGGGGTACCAGAACTTGAAGATCACCCACCACCGGCCCCTGAGGTAGTGCCACTGCGCCCATCTGGCCTCCCGGTGCTGCTTGACGAACGTGCCGGGAACGATGGTGCCTTCCATATAATAGAGACGGGTCTGCCGCGCCTCCTTGATCCAGCCGTCGCGGTCGCCGAACGCCCCGGCCGGGTACTCCTCGGCCAAGGCCAGACCGACCAGGGGCAGGGCCAGGGCCAGGGCGACGAGGACGACGACCATCGGTCTCATGGATCATGCCCCGGGAAGCCGGGACCTCCCGGGGCCTACCATTAACGCAGGCGGGCCAGGGTGGGCCAGAGGCGCCGCAGCGGCTCTCAGCCGTTCGGTTCGCCGACCCAGCGGCGGCCCGTCGCTTCGGGCTCGAACATGTGTCCCACGGACAGACGAGCCTTGAACCGCCGCTCGAGACTCCGCGGCACCAGGAGAACCGCCCCGATGCCGTTGTTCCTCCAGGTGCCCATGAACCCCTCCCGGCCGAACTTGCGGTAGACTCCGCGATCCGAGTCGACGGTGTACACCTTCTGGATCTTGCCGGCGGCGTCGGCCTTGAACCCCACGACCAGCAGGAAATGCCCGTGGGCCCAGGCCTCCCGCCCCTCGTCGGGCTTCCAGTAGCTCTTCACCGCCACGATCACCGGATACCCCCGACTGACCACGTCGCGCAGCCCCTCCAGCGTGATTCCCGACGGGAACCCCACCTGACCGTCGCTGGACTGGGGGCGGTCGGAGGTCACCGCATCGACCGTGACCCCCCCACGCTGTCCCAGGGTCGTCCCGATGCTGGCGATCTCCTCCAGGGTCCCGCTCCCCTTCTGGCGCAGCTGGTTCGCCTCCGACAGGGCGACCTTGGCTCCCAGGGCGGTGAGCTGGACGAAGACGGCCGTGGAGCCGCAGGTGTTGTCCATGTTCTGTGCCACCGGCGCATAGTCGGCGAGGAAAGGGGAGTTCAACCTGTCACTCACGTTCCGCGCCTTGTTGAGCTGGGCGGTGATGGCGCTGGTGGTGAGGAGGTCCGCGTCGGCCGGGACCTTCTGGGCCAGCGGCAGCTTCAGGTTGGAGAGAGCCGCTCCGTGGTTCCCCAGGTAGAAGTGCACCATGGCCAGGTGCAGGTCCGGGGCGTAGAGCTTGGCGCCGGCCTGCCTCCTGTTCACCTTGGCCTTGGCCCGCAGGTTGGTGGCCGCCTTGAGCGCCTCGATCCCCAGCCTGAGGTCCCGGTCGGTCCGGTCCAGACGACGACGACCGAAGAAGTGCTGGAGATGAGCCTCTCCACGCGCGACGAGCTCCAGAAAACGGTTCACCTCCGTGGTGGAACCGGTCGCGCCGGTCGAGGTGGTCACCGGGGCCGGCGTGACGCCCGCCGGCTGCCCGGCCCCGGGCTCGCTGGAGCGAACCCCCACGATGTTGATGCCGCCCGGGGACGGCGACGGGTCCGGAACCTGGGCCAATCCGGTCGAAACGCTCAGCAGGGCCACGGCCAGTGCAGTCCTGAGCATGGGCTGACTCCTTTGCGGGGAAGGTCGCTGTTCAGGGTTGATACACCGGCCGTTCCCGGGATGTTCTCGCCCGTGATATACTGAGCTGTTCGCCCGCCAGCCATGTCATTCTTCGCCAGCCAGCTCGTCATCGGGCAATACATACCGGGGGCGTCGATCGTCCACCGGTTGAACCCCCTCCTGAAACTCCTGGTAACCCTGGCCCTCATGGTGGGGATCTTCGCCTTCCCCTCGTGGCGGCACTACGTGGCGTTCGCGGCGTTGTGGCTGATGTTCTACCTGGCGTCCCGCCTCCCGCTGGTGTTCTTTCTCAAGGGCCTGCGGCCGTTGCTCTTCCTCATCGGGATGACCCTGGTGCTCCACCTGTTCTTGACCCCGGGCGGCAAGGTGCTGGTCAAGCTCGGGCCGCTCTCGATCACGGAGCAGGGGGCGACCCAGGGGCTCTACTTCACGGTCCGGCTGATCCTGCTCGTGAGCTTCACGTCGCTGCTCACCCTGACCACCTCCACGATGGAGCTGACGTTCGCCATCGAGAAGGTCACCTCGCCGTTCAAGCGGGTGGGCTTCCCGTCGGAAGAGTTCGCCATGATGCTCACGATCGCCCTCCGGTTCATCCCGGTCCTTTTCCTGGAGCTGGACAAGATCATCAAGGCGCAGCGGTGCCGGGGCGTCGACTTCATGGCCGGGACGCTCCGCAGCCGGGGGCAGGCGTACCTCGCCATCCTGGTGCCGCTGTTCTTGAACACGTTCTCCCGGGCCATGGAGCTCGCCACGGCGATGGAGGTCCGCTGCTACGAGACCGGGGTCAAGCGGGGGTCGCTCCGGGAGCACCCGTTCCGCCGGGACGACCTGCTGGCCTGCGTCGTGTGCACGTCCGTGGCCGCGGTGCTCATCTTCATCAGATGAAGAACCTCGATCCCTCCGACGACGATCTTGGGCGTCAGCTCCAGGAGCTGATCTTCAGGCCCGGTTACAGACCGCTGACCCTCAGGGCGCTGCTCCATCAGCTCAGGCTCCATCGCGGGGAGCGGACCCGGGTACGGGACCTGCTCCGGAGGCTCATGGAGGAGGGGCGGGTCGCCCGGTCCGCCAGCCGCAGGTACGGGCCCGTGAACCCGCCGCCGGAACGCCCCGACCACGACGCCCCCTTCCCGGATCACGAGGCGGCGCTGCTCTCCGGATCGGCCCGGAGCGCCAGGGGTGCGGCCCGGTTCACCTGGACCGGTCGGCGGGAGGAGCTCCCCCGAGGCCCGGACGGCAGCAGCCACGTGGTGGGGCGCATCGTCTTCGCCAGCGAGGGCTACGGGTTTCTGCTGCCGGAGCCGCCGCTCTCCGGGGAGATCTTCGTGCCGGCCAGGGAGCGGAGGGGCGCCTGCCAGCGCGACCTGGTCGAGGCGGTGATCGTCACGGGCCGCGACGGCCGACCGTTCGCCCGGGTGCTCAGGGTGCTGGAGCGCCATGCCACCTCGGTGCTGGGCCGGTTCGACCGGGAGAAGCACGGCGGCCGGGTCGTGCCCCGGGACCGACAGGTCAGGGAGGTGCGGGTCCTCCAGGGGGACGAGGGCGGGGCCAGAAGCGGCGACCTGGTTCGAGTCGAGCTTCTCACCTACCCCACGACGAGCCGGGCCGAGCTGATCGGGCGCGTCGAGTCGGTCCTCGGGCCGGTGACCGACCCCGCCATCGACCTGGGCCTGATCGCCAGCGAGTACGATCTCCCGCTGGCGTTCCCCGACGAGGTGGAGCGACAGGCTCTCCGGGTCGCCCGGGTGGACCCGGCGGACCTGGAGGGCCGAGTCGACCTCAGGTCCGAGCGGATCTTCACCATCGACGGCGACGACGCCCGGGACTTCGACGACGCCGTATCGCTCGCCATGGGCCCCCGCGGCCGGTTCCACCTGGGCGTCCACATCGCCGACGTGGACCACTACGTGCCGGAAGGGGGGACGCTGGATCTCGAGGCGGGCCGGCGGGGCACCTCCGTGTACCTGCCCGAAGCGGCCATCCCCATGCTCCCGGCAGCGCTCTCCGGGGGCACCTGCTCCCTGGTGCCGGGAGAGGACAGGCTGACTCTCACCGTGAGCCTCGTGTTCTCCAGGTCTGGCGAGCGGGTCTCCTACGAGATCTTCCCGTCGATCATCCGGAGCGAGCGCCGCCTGACCTACTCGGTGGTCGAGAAGCTGCTGAGCGGTGATGCCAGGGAGCTGAGGGTGGAGCACCAGGAGGCCTACCCGACCCTGGTGAGGATGGCCGGTCTGGCGCGACTGCTCAGAAGCGGCCGCAGGGGACGGGGATGCCTCGACTTCGACCTGGCCGAGCCGCGGATCGAGCTCGATCAGGCCGGCAACGTCGCCGCGATCGGGCCGCTGGGCGATCCGGTGGCGCGCAACCTGATCGAGGAGTTCATGATCGCCGCCAACGAGGCGGTGGCCGACCTGGCCACCAGGCACCAGCTTCCCATGGTCTACAGGATCCACGAGGTCCCGGATCGAGCGAGGCTGCTCGGACTCGGTGAGCTGGCCCGGGCGCTCTCCATCGACTGGAGGCCCGGGACGCCGATCGCCCCCGCCGACGTGGCGGCGCTCCTGGAGATGGCCGACAGCGCCCCGTCGGGGAGCTTCCTGAAGGTCCACGTCCTGCGCTCCCTGAAGCAGGCCCGGTACGCCCCGGTGAACGCGGGCCACTTCGGTCTGGCCAGCCGCGGCTACACCCATTTCACGAGCCCGATCCGGCGCTACCCGGATCTCGTGGTCCAGCGGCTCGTGAAGCACTTCCTGGGCAAGCCGGCGCTTCCGGGCGACACCTACGCGCACCTCGTCCTGGACCTGGCTGCGAGGGCCGAGCGCTCCTCGGACCTCGAACGTCGGGCCCAGGCGGCGGAACGCGCGGCCGTGGAGCTCA
>JACQZM010000663.1 GCA_016213885.1 Candidatus Rifleibacteriota bacterium
TTCCGCAAGCCGCCGGCCCTACCGCTCCCCTGAGCCTCGGGGATGTTCGAGACCCCTGGACGTGCTGGCATACGCGGTACGACGGTGTATCATCCATGGCGACGTGTAGCATGGGCGTGAATTCTCGAGAGGGCGCCCGGACGGCTGGCTGGGCCGGCGTGCTCCCTCCACGCATCATCGAGGATTGGAGACAGGCCAAGAGAACGCTGTGGTGACACGTGAGAGCCCGCCGGCGTGGACGGGCACGCGCTGCCAAGGGCCAATGCGGACCTACCTCGAGTTCCGCGGCCTGGGCCGTTGCCAGGCCTGCACCGCGTTCCTGGTCCATCCGCTCGCGCTCTTGATCGATGTTCCTCTGCCCGATTCACTCCAGAGCCTGGGCCCTCGCACCATCGATCTGGACACCGACTTTCGGGCGCACTTCCTGCTGGACCGCCTGGTTGGCCTCGGAGCGATGGGAACCGTGTTCATGGCCGTGCAGCGGAGCACCAGTCGCCACGTCGCCATCAAGTTCTTGGCCGACTGGACAGACCCGGAGGCCCTGGGGCGGTTCCGCCGCGAAAGCCTGGTGCTGGCCCGTCTGAACCACCCGTCCGTGGTCGGAGTCTACGACGTCGGGCAGACCGGCTCCGCCCCGTACCTGGTCCAGGAGTACCTCGATGGTGGGAGCCTGCGCGAGCTGCTCGTCCGGCAGGGGACATGCTCCCCGGAGCTGGCTCGCGACGTCGTCTTGCCCTGCCTTCACGCACTGCAGGCCTGTCACGAGGCCGGTCTGATCCACCGTGACGTGAAGGCGGAGAACGTCCTGCTCTCTGCGGATGGGCAGGCCAAGCTGGGCGACTTCGGTCTCGTCAGCCTCCTGGAAGGCGAAGGGCGGCTCACGCGACCCGGCCAGCTTCTGGGAACACCAGCGGCAATGGCTCCGGAGCTCTTCCAGGGAAGACCGGCAGGACCCGCCTCCGACCTCTATGCCGTGGGCGTGATGCTGTACGAGATGCTCACCGGGGTTCGCCCGTTCCGGGGGGCGACCGTTGTCGAGCTTGTCTGGCAGCACGCAAGCGTGACTCCTCCGTCGCTTCGCGACCGGTGCCCTGACCTGCCGGTTGCGGCCAACAGCCTCGTCTTGCGTTGCCTGGCCAAGAATCCGGCGCACCGGCCTGCGAGCGCCCGCGCGCTGGCAACCGAGCTGGAGGGCGTCCTCGTTCGGGCGGCACCTTCGGCAGGCCTGGCGACCGAGCGACTGGCCGTCCCCGGTGGGCTGGCCGAAGCGGCCGAGAAGAGGCGCCTGCCCTCACGCGTAAGGGCCATCGCGTTCGCACTCCTCGTCGCACTCACGGGTATCGTCGTGGCCGGCATCTGGAGAGACCGAGGGGCGGCGGAGAAGGTCACTGGGCCGGGGGCGCGCTCCTCGTTGGCCGCGCGGCCAGCCGACGCTTGCCCACAGGCGCAGCTCCTCGGATTGAGGGTGAGGGTTCTGGACCGATCGCTCACGGTGCACGGTCACACGACCCAGCCCGTTCGCCTCCAGGTCGCCTGCCTTTCGAGGGCGGCAACGGCAGGATCGACGGCCTTTGCAGAGCCGGAAGCCGGATACGTTCACCGGGTCCTCATCGACTCGCTCAAGCCCGAGCACGAGTACACGCTCACGGTCCGAAACGCCGCCCCCTGCCCGTCCCTGCGCGTCATGCCCATCCTGGCCCGGACCCCTCCCATCCGCGTGCGCGACGACGTGGACACCTACATCGCGCTCAGGGGCGCCACCGGCCGCAACGTCGATGATGGGGAGTGCATGTTCGCTCTTCGCACGATTGCGAGCGATTCGGACGTGGCGCACCTGAGGCCCCCGGCACAGTGCACGTTCGGGAGTTCCCGCGCCTGCGTCGTGGTTCTGCAGCTCATCCAGTCGCTCGCGCCGCCCCACCTGGACGAGTGGACGGTCGATGCACTCCACAGGCTCTGGACCTGCCGGCTGCCGTACACGGTGTCGTCGCCCTCGATCTTCCACTCGGACGCGGTGTGCGAGGCCATGGCGGCTCTGGAGAGCCTGGGGGGCCGGCGCGCGTCCGACGCGTTGTCCCGACTGTGCCGCGCCACTCCCCCCGCCGGAGCCGAGCGGTCGGTGACTGAGGTGGACCTGTGCCGGATCCGGGCTGCACGCGCCCTGGGGCTGGTCGATCCAGAGCGCGCCCAGCGGCTCTTCGCAGAGATGGCGGCCGAGGAGGAGTTCCTCCCGGCCGCGCTCGCCGGGGCCTTGTGGACGGGCCACCCCCTTCTGGGTTCCATGCTGGACCGCCTCGGGCAGCGCCCGGCCGCTCGCGCGCTCGTGGCAGCGATCGCGGCCGGCCATCGCGTGGGCGGCGAGGGAGTCTGCGCCCTGCTCCGCGCGGCGCTCTCCCGTGACGATCTGCCCAGGTACGGCAAGCTGCTCGCCATCGCCGGCCTGGGAACCTGGGGCCGCAAGGGCGACATGCCGGAGCTGATCAGGGTGGCCGATGGGCCGGAGCTGCTTCCTGAGCGACGTCCACTTTGGTTCTTCGTGGGCCGTATGATCAGTCCGCCCCCGGAGATCCTGCGGGCCACCGCGGTCAATGCTCTCGGAATGATCGCCCACCGGTCCAGCGACCCGGCGACCCGGGAGCTGGCGGTCGACTGCGCCTCGCGTCTCCTCGACGGACGCCCTGGAACGGTCCGGTCGGCAGCGCTCCGGTGCCTGGCGCTCCTCGGCGAGCCGGGCGCGGTCCCGGCGCTCGAGAGGGTGTGGATGGCCACAGCCGCCGGCCATGGAGCAGGGTCGGTCACAAGAGGGGCGGCCGGCCCCGGACACCGGGACGCGGATCTCTGCCTCGCGCTGAGCCGATGCGGCTCTCGCTTCGCGGGGAGCGCGGTCAAGGAGCTCTCGACCTCCTCTCGACCGACCGATCTCTGGATGGCGGCCGTGGCCGGCGCCTCTCTCGAGCCGCGGCTCATATCGGTACCGAAGGCGGCCGTAGGCGCTCTCGTCAGGCGACTGACCCGGTCGCCGCTCAAGCAGGATCTTCCGATGGCGGTGGACTGGCTCGAGAAGGAGCGGCCCAGGCCGGGCGCCGGCGCTCGCCTCCAGACGGCGCGGTCTTCGGAGCTCGCGTGGATCGATAGCCGCTCTCCCTGGACCCCAACCGGGTTGGTCGTGGCTTTTGGTGATCGGTTCCGGATCGAAGCCCAGGGGTACCTGGCGCAGCGGCGGGGCGCGGGCCGTCACGGTTGGATCCTAGAGGAAGACGCGGACCCGACCGAGCGCCTGGATGCGATATCCGGCCCGCGGGGGCTGCTCCAGGATCGTCCGGATCTGCTCCGGACCCGCTTTCTGTCCGTTCGCGTCGGCCGTCACGAGATCGTGGATGCGCTCGCGTCGGAGGGTATCCATGTCGCTCAGGACTCCGGGCCCGTGCTAGTGCGCATCGCGAACGCTGAGGAGCTCGGGGTTCTGTGCCCCAGCGACGGCTACTCGATGGACCTCGCCGTGGGCCTGATCCTGGTGCGTGCCGAGATCGTGCGCGACTGAGAGCCTGTGAACCAGTCCCCCCGGCTCCGGCACGTCAATCGGAGCCGCCGCCGTCGATTCCGTATTCGGCCATCTTCCGGCGGAGGGTTGTCCGCGCGATGCCCAGCTTGCGAGCCGCCTCGCTCTGGTTGCCACCGGCCTTCTTCAATGCGTGGCGGATGAGCTCCGACTCGGTGCTCTGCAGAACCGACGCCAGCGCGGCCGGCCTGTCAGGAGCGGCACCCCCCGGGCGCAGCGGGCCCATGACCACGTCGGCCGCCCCGATGATCGGCGACCGGGCCAGGGCCGCGACGCGCTCGACAACGTTCTTGAGCTCACGTACGTTGCCCGGCCACGGGTGATGGCCGAGCGTCTGGAGCGCGTCCGGGCCGAATTTCAGCTCAGGGCGGATTGCGTGCAGGAAAGCCTCGGCCAGCACCGGGATGTCCTCCTGTCTTTCGCGCAGCGGAGGAATGACCAGGGTGACACCGGCGAGTCGGTAGAGCAGGTCTTCCCGGAACTGGCGGGCCGCCACCATGTCCTGCAGGTTCCGGTGGCTCGCGCAGACGAGACGCACGTCGGCCGGGACCGGTGCGTCAGCACCGAGCGGCTGCACCTCGCGTTGCTCGAGGGCACGCAGGAGTTTGGGCTGTAAATCCATCGGGAGCTCGCCGATCTCGTCGAGGAACAGTGTTCCCCCGTGCGCGGAGAGGAGTGCGCCTTTGCGGCTTCCGGTGGCTCCGGTGAAGGCGCCGGCGACGTGCCCGAAGAGCGCGGCATCGATCAGGCTCGCATTGGCCGCCCCGCAGTCGAAGACCACGAATGACCTGGCTGCGCGGGGGCTGGACAGGTGCAGGGCTCGGGCGACCAGCTCCTTGCCCGAGCCCGTTTCTCCTTGAAGTACCGTGGAGAGCCCAGCCGTAGCGATCAGTTGCAGGTAGGCGAAGAGGTCTTGCATCGCCCGGCCGACGCCGACCAGACCGTGAAAAGACCCCGGCGTAGCATCGGGGACCATCAGCTCCGCGGCCACCGACTCGAACAGGAGAGAGGTGGAACCGACAGTGATCGTGCAGTCGTGGTCCAGCACAGCCTCCTGGGTCAGGACCCCGTTGATGCGGGTGCCGTTGGTCGACCCCAGGTCGACCAGGTGGTGACGTCCAGCCTTGCAGGTGACCAGGAAGTGGTTTCGCGAAACGGCCGCGTCGGAGAGGATGAGGTCGTTGTCGGGGCCCTTGCCTACGCGGACGTCTGACCGATCCACCTGCAGCTCGAGCCCGCGGTCGGGGCCTGAAGCGACGAGGAGCCGGACCCGCTCGACGCGCAGCCGTGGCCGATCAGCGCCCTCTCCCAGGCGGATGGTAGTGCTCGCGAGCGACGGCTTGGAGGGAACGGACATATCCTTGGGGAGTATAAGGGCCGAGCGGTTCGGAGCACTACTGAAAAGAACCAGGGGCTGGTCAAGCGGCAGGTGTGACCAGGCCGGCTGGATGGTCCACAGGGCGAGCACCGACCGGCGTACCACCGGAATGGGTGATGCGACTCGCTACAGCACACTGACCGGCTGGCACCTTTCGCTGCACCGTTGCCTGGTCAGAGCGCACGGCGGCTCGTCGAACGTACCCGTCATCACGACCCAGGGACGAGGCCCTGAGCCGCCTCTCAAGCCGCTCTCAAAGGGCAAGGCCGTCAACTCGGTTGGCGGCGCGGAGATCGATGGATCGTTGGCATTGCTCTTGCCTTCACGGCGAAGTCAACTACCGTGCGGGACAGTCAGCCTTGTGGATTGCCGACCGTCGGGAACGCCGCTAGATCGAGGAGGTCCACCATGTCAGATTCGCACGGATGCTACGCCGCCATGTCGCTGGTGATGGCGCTGATCGTCCTCGTTCTGTCCGGTGCCACCGGGTGTGGAATCGTCGTGAGGCCGGCCGGGCAGGCCGGAGCACTCGGCAGTGGCATCGGGGCCACCGGAGTCGATGGCGCCACGAGCAGCCCGGGGGCGTCTGCGGCGGGGGCTCTCGAGCCCGGATCCGACGGGTCGATTCCAGGCGCGATCGGTGGTTCGGGTGCATCGGGCAGCAACCCGCCCATCTCCGCGTTGCCCGCGCCCCAGGGTTCGCAGGACAGGATCCGGCAGCTCATCCAGAGGTTCGGAATGAAGTCCATCACGGGGTCCGGGGCTACCGACGCCAAGTCAGAGGCGATCGAGCATGTGGCAGAGATCATGGCGTATCACCTGTGCAACGGACAGGGTGACAGCCCTGATCTGATCCTCCGGGGGTTCCAGTTTCCCGGAGATGTGCGGCAGATCGTCTCGCGCAAGCTTGGATCGGCGGTAGGCCAGAGCAGTTAGCCATTCCTGGAAGAGCCAAGAAGGGGCGCCGTCGGTTCGAGCGCCCCGCTCCGATGGCGGGTTTCCAGTGGGAGGTCGATGACCATGAGAACGATCCGTGCGATCCGGTTCCTGATGGTGCCTTTCGCTCTCGGCGTCTGGGGATGCGGCCTCCTGCCGCAAGTCGAGATGGGGCCTGTCCTGGGCACGCAGCAGGCCGGCCTCACCCCCTTCAACCCGTCGAGCGCGCCGCTTGCAGGGTCTTTGACGGGCTCGTTCCTTCCCCCGGGCGTCGTGCCCAGCGGGCCGCTGTCCGCACGGGTGGATGCCATGGCAGGAGCGGTCATGCCGGCCAACGGCCCCGGAGGTGTGGTGCTGGTGGTCCGCGACCGCCAGATCACTCACCTGGCCGGCTACGGCCTGGCCGGGCTCGCGGCGGCAACGCCGTATACCCCGTCCACGGTGCAGGACCTGGCCTCGTGCTCCAAGGCGTTCACCGCCTTTGCCGCGCTCGTCCTCCACGAACGCGGCAGCCTGAGCCTGGACGACCCGGTGACCCGGTTCATCCCGGAGCTGGCCCGGTCCTCGGCTCCCCAGCGTCCGATCCAGGTACGCGACCTGATGAACATGACGAGCGGCCTGGCGGACTATCTGGAGCTCATCCCGGACCTCAAGTCGGTACCGTCCAATGCGGAAGTCGCCGTCACCGTGGGGAACGCGCCCCGACGGTTCTCGACCGGAAGCCGGCACGTCTACTCCAACACGGACTACGTGATGCTGGCCCTGCTCGTCGAGCGCGCCGCCGGCACGCGCTTCGCGGAGTTCTTGCGCCGGGAGATCTTCTCGCCGCTCGGAATGACGGCCACGCAGGTCGTCGACGATCCGGCGAATCAGCCGGCCAACCGCGCCGATCCCTGCACCTGGAACGCGGCCCGGAACCGCTGGGACGTCGATCCGAACGTCGCCCGGATCGTCGGCGACGGCCAGGTGTTCACGTGCGGAAACGACCTGGCCAAGTGGATTCTCGAGCTCGACCGTCCGACGCGGATCCGTCCCGACACGCTCGCGATGGCCTTCCAGAGGGGTCGCACCGACGACGGGCAGGAAGTTGAGTACGGCTTCGGCTGGTTCTGCGGCGGCTCGCCGGGGGCGCGTTACGTGAACCACGCGGGCGCCTGGAACGGGGTCTCTACCTATGTCGTGTTCCATCCGGACCTGCACAGCGCCGTCTACGTCATCTCCAACAACGACGGTCTGGATGCGGCCGGGTTGGGAGACCGGATCGACGCGCTGGTTGCGCCGGCCAGAGCCGCGCAATATCCCAGCGCCAAGGCCGCGGCGTCGAGAGCCTTCCGCAAGCCGCCGGCCCTACCGCTCCCCTGAGCCTCGGGGATGTTCGAGACCCCTGGACGTGCTGGCATACGCGGTACGACGGTGTATCATCCATGGCGACGTGTACAGGTCTTTTCGTAAGCCAGCCGATGTCGTAGAATGCCTTCATGAGTAGACATGAGGCTCGGCGAGACCCGGTTGCGCTTGAGGAAATTCGTCGTCGTGCAGTCAAAGCCTGTGGTAGCGGCCAATCCGTAAAGTCCGTGGCGGCGGCGCTCGGTGTCCGGCCAGGCACCGTCTCCGATTGGCGTACGCTGTGGCGGCGAGGTGGAATGCGGGCCCTGCGCCGCAAAAGGGCAAAGGGCCGGCCCCGCAAACTGGACTGCACCCGTTACGGGGCCAGGATTCTCTGCATCGGTGAACTTACGAAAAGGCCTATACGATAAGCGATGCCATCGGTTCCCTCCTGCGAGACTACCTCGCGGTCCTCAGGACACAGGATCGATGGCGCATCATGTCTCCGTCAAGTGCGAAGAATGTGATAGGCACTGCTCTGGTGGTCCTGGTCATGAGCCGATCGGCTCTGGATCATGCTTTCCGAGCGGTGGCAAAGATATGTCGGATCCGGGCGGCCGGGTGCGTGCTGACTTCTGCTGGATCGGTCACGACGAAGACGAGGATCTCTCCGGTCGCGGAGAAGCGCTCCTTGGGGAAGATGGGACTCTCGCCGGCGTCTTCTGGATCTTCCAGGGCGGCGATCTCGCGTTCGCAGGGGAGAAGATGAAGGTGCAGCCGAAGAAGAAGAAGGTCAAACGGCGGTGACGACTCTGCGGTGCCTGCTCCTCAGCGCCCTGCTGGTCGCGTCCCTGGGTGTTCCGGCAGGCGCGGTGGAGATGAGCGAAATGGTGATCGAGCGGGACCCGACCGCCGTGGGTATCCCCTTCTCTCGCTACTTCACGACGGACTCCCTGGGCAGACGGATCACGTTCTACGTGTCGAACCCGCCCGCCACGACCAAGCGCCTGCCGGTCGTCCTCCTGATCCAAGGCTCAGGATGCCAGTCCGTCTGGGGCAAGAAGCCGGACGGCAAGATCAACGGCGGCTTCCAGAACATCCTGCTCGAGGTCTGCCACGACCAAGCGCGAGTAGTTGTCGTCGAGAAGCCGGGAGTCAAGTTCCTGGACGATCCGAAGCGACCGGGGACAGCCGAGGGTGCGTCGAAGGAGTTCCTCGAGGAACAGACGCTGCCACGCTGGGCGGAGGCGAACGTCGCCGCTCTCAAGGCGATTCACTCGCTCCCGGAAGTCGACAGCAGCCGGACCTTGGTGATGGGTCACTCCGAAGGTGGCATCGTTGCCGCCCGCGTCGCGGCGGAGTATCCCGCGGTCACTCATGTCGCCAGTCTCGCCGGCGGCGGGCCCAGTCAGCTCTTCGATCTAGCCAACCTGGCAAGGAACGGCAAGTTCGGAGATCCGAAGCTGGACGCGGACGCTCGAGTAAAGGGCGTCCTGAACGAGTGGGCCAAGATACAGGCTGACCCGACCAGCACGACGAAGTGTGTCTGGTCGCACCCGTACCGGCGGTGGTCGTCGTTCCTGTCGTCCTCCACAATGTCGGAGCTGCTCCGCTCAAAGGCGAAGGTGTACCTGGCGCACGGGACGGAGGACACGTCTTCGTCAGTCACGTCGATGGATGTCGCCCACGCCGAGCTTCTCGCTCACGGACGGGATGTGACGTCGGAGAGGATCGAGGGCGTCGACCACGGATTCAGGAAGAAGGGCGAGAAGGGATACCCGACGGGAATGAAGGAGCTGTTCGGGCGCGTGGTGGCCTGCTTCCTGGCCTGCCATTGAGTCCGCGTCACTCACGGTGCTTTCGATCGCGTGGGAAGCCCGAATGGGCGCATTGACTCGCCTCGCCCCTGTGCTACTATCCCGAGCCCAGGGGCCCCAGATCCGACCGGTCTCCGAGGAATTCGCCAGAATGAAGAAGACGTTGCCGGGCTCGATCTGTCGCAGGATCCCGACCACGTCGACTGTCTTGCCCGGGGTCAGTCGATCGAGGTCCATGTCCAGACACGGGATCCGGATGGTGATGTGCCCGGAGCGGCCTGCTCCGTCCCGACCGGCGGCTCAGATCCCTGACGGTGGTGGGGTCCCCCAGGAATCCGTAGGCCCGGACGATCTCCCTGAGGATCGACGCGTTGGCCGGCCTGGCGGCGGCCGCGTCGAGGATCGGCCGGATACGCGGATCCGGTGCGATCCTGATGGACGCCTTATCCGACCGGATCGCACACTTGATGTTGGCGTCGGCCCCACGCGCCCCACGCCTGACAACGGAAGACGGGGCCTGCAGAATCATCGTGATGGCGCTTCCTGCGTAGATAGGCTCTGGCAGGCTAACATGGGCGCCATCGTCTCTTTCTCGTACGTTTCTTCACCTCCTCGGAATCCCTGATCCCATCATGGTTCGATCAGTCCAGAACGTGCTTGACGTGCAACGTTATCGATCTCGCCCAATCACGGCACACTTGACGTGCAACGTCATTGGCTTGATCTCAGGATCGTCGGGTCACCCTCCCGCCGAGCGGGGGAGGGAAAGAACGGACACTCTGGCACCGGTGGTCCGTTCGCTGGGGATAGGTGGACGGGCTCATCTTCTCGCTGCTCGGTGGGCCGGCAGTGGCTCCGCGGGGAGTGTTCCGGGTATGTTGAGGCTGAACGGAAAGGGATGAGGGAACTCCTATGAGACACCGCCTCTGTCTGCTGGCCTCGCTGACTCTCCTGGTGCTGGCCGCCGCCGGAATCTCCGGCGAGCTGGTGAATGCGCAGGCCGCCTTCAAGCCCAGGTCGTGCGTACCGGGCGCCGACCCTCCGGTCACCGCTCCGTTCTCCATCCCCGGCCCCGGCATCGTCCGGATGAAATGGATCGTGGAGAACTACCAGAGCGCCGGGTTCACCCGGAACTGGCCGGTGGGATTCAGGAAGCGCGGCACCGACGGGTTCGGCCCCTTCCCTTGCTCCCGCGCGCTCTCGGGCCGGACGCTTTCCAACGGGGTCGAGGTCACCACCCCGGTCGACGGGAAACTGCGCCGGCAGTTCGGCCAGAAGATCCGGGTCGTCATTGAGTTCGACGGCGCTGCCCCGGGAGGGCAGCCGTCCTCGTCGCCGCCGACGGTTCACGCGCCCCCGAGCTCCGCTCCTCCGGATAGCCTCCCCGTGGCCCCGCCCTCAGGATCGCCATCGGGTTCTCCGCCGGGGTCTCCACCGCCCGAGACTCCGGGATCGGGGACCGGCTCCCCCGGGCCGGAACCGTCGGGGACGTGCACCATCGGCGTCCCCCCCGTCAAGGACGCTCACGTCAGCAAGCTGCCGCAGCAGCGAGACCAGAACTTCGGGAACCACCCGCACCTGGCAACGTACAGCAGCAACTGCAACGACTGGACCGCCGTGAGCTACCTCGAGTTTCCCATCGTCGAGCTGCCCAAGTCGGGCCTCGTCAGCGCCAGGATCGTGGTGCAGGCCAGGGCCTCGCACAACCGTTCCTGCGGGGTTCCCTGGAGCGCCGATCCGGAGTTCGCACTGCGCCGCGTCACCTCCGGCTGGGACGAGGGGACCATCACCTACAACCGTCAGCCCACCTTCGACGGACAGGTCGTGGCCCGGGCGAGGCTGGTCGGGATCCGTGGGGTCCGCGGTGCCGAGGTCTCCCGGGAGCTCACCTTCGACGTGACCGGCCTGTACAGGCGCTGGGTCGAGGGGGGCGCTCCGAATTTCGGGATCCGCCTGAGCCACGAGAATGGCATCTGCCAGAACTGCACGGACGCTCACTTCCTCTCCAGGCATGGAAAGGGTGCCCCGCGACTGATCGTGACCGGCGCCGCCCCACCCAGCGGTCACCGGTGACGCCCAGCGCGTTGCGGCGACCGCTCCTCAGGCTCGCCCTCCGGCGCGGGCTCGCTCGATCCGCACCGCGCTGAACCTCAGCTCCGGGATCTTGCCCCACGGGTCCAGGGCGTCGTTGGTCAGGAGGATCGCCGCCGCCTCCCTGAAGTGGAACGGGATGAACACGGTCCCGGGCTGGAGGGCGGAGCTGGACCGTGCCGGCAGCACGATCTGCCCCCGGCGCGAGACCACCCGGAGCGGTTCTCCATCCCCGGCCCCCAAGACCCTCAAGGTCCAGGGGGTGGACCTGCACGAACGGCCCGGGCTGCAGGGCGTCCAGCGCCGCGGCCCGGCGCGTCATCGTGCCGGTGTGCCAGTGCTCCAGCACCCTCCCGGTGTCGAGGATGAACGGGTACTCTTGGTCCGGGAGCTCCTGCGCCGGCGCGTATTCCACCGGCACGAACCGAGACCCCAGCCGTGGTACAAGATCGATGCAAACACTCGGTTCCTCCTGCTCATGTCGAAGAAGAGCCAGGTAGGATCCGATGTCCACCCTTCATTCGGCATTTCAAGCGAGTCCCCGGCTTGAGGATGAACCCGGTTCTGGAACAAGCCCGGAAGCCCTGACCCCGTCTTCCCAGGCCAAGACTTGATCGCCTGGAGGCCCAAGGTGCGAGTGTGAGCCGCGGGACTCCTCGAGCTTCCCATGTGAAACGGTATCCCCGGTGCCGGGCAAAGTTGCACAATTAGAGCAAATACTCTAAACTGCCCCCAGGCCGGTGTGGGAAACGGAGGCTTCCCGTGAAGATCATGCTGCTCCAGCCGCCAAGCGGATCGCCGATCAGCGATCAGGTCTTCCTGCACGAGCCGCTCGCCCTGGAGTACCTGGGCGCCGGGCTCAAGATGGACGGCCACGAGGTCTGCCTTCATGACGTGCGCCTGGATCCTGACTTCGAGACCGTGCTCGATGAGTTCGCCCCCGCGCTCGTCGGGCTGACCGGCTACACCAACCAGGTGCCCGTCATCTGCGCCATCGCGGACCGGATCAAGGCGCTCGACCCGGGCATCCGGGTCGTCGTCGGGGGCCATCACGCCACGGTACGGCCGCCGGACTTCAACCGTCCCTCCATCGACGCGATCGTGATCGGCGAGGGGGTTGTTGCCCTGCGGGAGATCGCCGCCCACGCCGGCATCCCGAGCCAGTTGGGGGCGATCCCGGGCCTCGCCCTTCCGGGAGCGGAGCTGAGGTTCACGGCGCCGCGGCCCTACACCCTTCTCGACGAACTGCCCGCGCCCGACCGCTCGCTCACGGTGCGCTATCGGCGTCAGTATTTCAGCGAGTGGCTGAAACCGCTAGCCTCCATCCGCACCTCCCTCGGCTGCACCGCACGCTGCAGCTTCTGCGCCCTCTGGGAGATCACCGGCGGCAAGTACCTGCGACGGAGCCCGGAACGGGTGGTCGAGGAACTGGGCGCGATCGAAGAGAAGAACGTCTTCTTCTGCGATGACGAGTCGATGTGCGACGTCCAGCGGATGGATCGCCTGGCCGACCTGATCGCCGCCGTCGGCCTCCGGAAGAACTACTTCCTCTATGCCCGGGGAGACACCATCGCCCAAAACCCCGGTCTGTTCGCCAAGTGGCGCGACATCGGGCTCGTTCAGGTCTTCGTCGGGATGGAGAGCTTCTCGCAGGAACGACTCGACGGGATGGACAAGAGGCTCTCCCTCGAGCAGCAGGAGCGGGCGGCGAAGATCCTCGAGGAGCTCGGCGTCACTCTCTACGCTTCGTTCATGGTCGATCCGGATTTCGCGCCCGCCGACTTCGACTCGTTGAAGGCCTACGTGCGCCGGTTGAACGTCCGCCATGCGTCCTTCTCTATCCTGACGCCGCTCCCGGGCACCCGGCTGTTCAAGGAGAGGGAGGCGTCGATGTTCCCCTACCAGCCCCGACTGTTCGACTTCCTCCACACGACGCTCCCGACGCGGCTGCCCCTGAGAGAATTCTATGCGCGGTTCGCCGGCCTGATCACGGGCGCGATGCCCCTGCACCGGAGCCTCCGCGTCCTGGCGATGTACGATCTCGGCCGGATCCCTGGCGTTCTGCGGTCGATGTCCCGGGTCGTTGACTTGATCAGGAACCATCACTCGGACCATCGCGACGAGAAGTGGACGGGCGCGCTTGAAGACGAAGGATGAGATCATCCGGGTGGCCCTGAAGCTGTTCAACCGGAGAGGGACCCGCCGCGTCACGACCAACCACATCGCGGCCGAGGCCAGCATCAGCCCCGGCAACCTCTACTACCACTTCCGCAACAAGGAGGCGATCATCCGGGACATCTTCGTGCGGATGGACGAGACCGGTCGCGGGATGTTCGCCGCGATCTTCTCGAAGTCCCCGGATCCCGCGGAGCGGATGGAGGCGGCGTTTCGGTCCATCCAGGCGTTCAATCGACGCTTCATCTTCTTCAAGCGGGAACTGCCGGCCCTCGTGATGGGTGATCCGAAGGTGAAGAAACTCTACCTGGCGAGCCACCGGGCGCACCTGGCGATGATCGGGTCGCTCGTGGACGAGTCGGTGGAAAGCGGGTACCTGAAACCGATGGACGGCTCGGAGCGGCGCGCCTTCGCCGAACTCTCGTGGTTTCTCGCCTTGTACTGGATCAACTACCTGGAGGTGTCCGGCGAGCCGATCGACGACCGGGGCATCCAGCGCGGTATCGCGTTGAGCCGCTTCCTCCTGGAGGCAGTCAGGTCGCCCTCCTCTCGGGGGTGACTTTCGACCCCACCTCCGCCCCGCGGGGCGGTGGGATGGCGTCGTCGTGTCCCCCTGCCCGTCCGGATCGTCCGTCTCGGCCGGTCGCTGAGTACGTAGAACTTCCTATTCCAGCAACTCACCTGAAATTGAGGCAGTTTGTGGTAGCATGAGGCCATGATCAGGATGCGAACGAGCCCATGATCAAGAAGCGAAAGTACCCTTCTACGGAATTGTC
>JACQZM010000204.1 GCA_016213885.1 Candidatus Rifleibacteriota bacterium
AGTCCGAGTCGTGCCGGTACGGAGTGGATCCCTCCGACGCGGTCGAACTCGATGTCCTGGCAGGCGTAGAGGATGTCGAACCCGCTGACCCAAAGCACCACTCCCAGACCCAGCAGGCACGCCTCCCAGTCCCACCGACCGGTCAACGCCAGGCGGCTCCCGATGACCGGAGTGGCGAGCACCAGGCCGAGGACGAAGTGACACGCAGGGGTGAAGAACTTCGTGTACGAGTAGCCGATGAGGAGCACCATCGCCAGGGGAAGAAGCGCCAGACAAAGCGGCGGCAGGTGGAGAACCGCCCAGACCAGCAAGCCGGCGCACACGAGCATGAAGACCCACACCTCCGCCACCGACAGGAGCCCTCGAGGCAGCTCCCGGTCCCGGGTCCTGGGGTGTGCCAGGTCGACCTGCCGGTCGATGACCCGGTTGGCGGCCCTGCCGAGGCTCCGACCGGAGACGATGGCCAGCAGGATCCAGCCGACCGTGGCGAGATCGGGCAGCCCCCGGGCGGTCAGGAGCATCGTTCCGAGGCTGAAGGGCAGGGAGAAGAGAGTGTGCTCCACCTTGATCAGGCGTCCGAACCGCACCAGCTTTTCGCGCAAGGCGCAACCTCTGTCGGGTCAGCGGAACCGGGTGAGCCGCGGGCGGCCGGGCCGGTTCACCGGATGAGCCCTTCGACCCTGAGCACCTTCTCGGCCCAGGCGAAGAGCTCCTCGATCTTCCTCTTCTGTTCCGGCAGCGTGGCCAGACGAGCCAGCGCCTGTTGCTTGAGCCCGGCCATGGCCGCCCCGCGCTGAACAGCCCCCCGCACGTCCGAGAGGAACCGCTCGAGGCGGTCCACAGTCATCCCCGGGGGCGGGGGAACCGCCGGACTCTCAGGCACCGACTTCGGAAGTGCAGTCGGCGCGGGCTTCGGCTGGGCAGCCGGCGCGGGCTTCGGCTGGACGACCGGTGTGGGCTTCGGCTGGACGGCCGGCGCCGGAGGGGGCCGGTCGTGCGCGGCCACCATCCGCTGGAACGTGCCGTGGATGCGGTTGGCCAGCTGCTGGATCAGGTGGAGCGTCCACTTGTGGTGGAGCTCGAAGATCATTCCGAAGTTGTCCCGGGAGAGCCAGAGCACGTTCAGCGTTCCCACCGCGGTCGCCGTGGCCGATCGGGGGGCGTCGTCGAAGTGGGACATCTCGCCCAGGATCTCTCCGGGCTTCAGCGTCACCAGCACCTTCTCTTCCTCGCCGATCTTCTTGGTGATCTTGCACAGACCGGAGACGATCATCACCAGTTCGGTGGATCTGTCTCCCTCCCTGAACAGGTGCTCGCCGTCGCGCAGGGTGCGACCCAGCTTCGCGAAGATCTCCGGGCTGGTCTCCCGGATCTCGCTGAAGGCGACCTGCATCAGCTTCTCTTCGAGATCTGAGTCGTCAGGCATGGCAGGGTTCGCGTCGAGGGTCCCGGGAGGCGTCGCAGTTGCGGTGGCTGGTGTTCATTATATCTTGGACGAACATGGTGGCACAAGAAAGACCCCGGCGACGGGCCGGTGTCGGCCAGGGGCAGAAGTCCGGACGAGAGGCAGCTCACGCAGAAGGAGCCGACCAGGTACGGCCTGTACGTGCCGGAGACGTCGCAGAGGCCGCCCCAGTGGTCCGGGGTGAAGATCAGGTCAAGTGTCCACGGAAGGCGAGGAGAGGTCCGTCACAGCACGAAATCAGGCGGCAGGCCCAGGGTGCTCAGCACGGTTTCCCTGTCCATCCCGGAATCGAGCAACCTGCGGGCGGCTTCGCGCAGGCCCTCGGTCTTGCCCTCAGCCTTCCCCTCGGTCTTGCCCTCGGCCTTGCCCTCGGCCCTGCCTCTCTCGAGGCCATCGGCGATCCCTTCCCTACGGGCCCTCGCGAGCCGGGTCGCCTCGTCGCGCTGAGCCTTCAGGCGGAACTCGATCATCTCGCGGACCTCGCTGGTGGCGTACGCCCGTTTCATAGCGTCCAGAGCCATCTACTCGCCGAACTTGAGGATGTGAAGCCACTTCTCGAAAGGGCTCCGCAGGGTCTGGGGCTTGTCCTGGTTGAACTTCACCAGTTCGATGAAGTGGATCTCCAGCACGTCGGAGAGCTCTCGCCGGTGGACCGGGTCGTAGAACCGGTAGGTGCTGTGGAGATCCTCGAGATCGGGAAACAGGTTGAAGTCGACCAGGGAGATGCCGATCGTCTTGGCCAGTAGCTCGTACTCGGCACCGGTCTCGAGCTGGCCTCCGAAGAGCCGTGCGAGGTAGTAGAGAGCCCTCTGGATGTACGCCGGATCGTCGCACACCTGCACCTCTATGTTGTACAGGCGTCCCTGGCCATCCTGCGCCTTGACGTCGAGGATGGCGCCCTTCTCCTTCAGGTACTCCTTGTCGATGATCGGGTTCAAGATCTCGAGGTCGACGATCCGACGATCGCCGCCGAGCCCGAGGAGCGCGTTGAGGAGCGCCCGCAGCAGATGACGGTTCTGCGCGGTTCCGAAGACGATCTTGAAGACGATGTCGTTGATCAGTGAGCGGGTTCCCACGACCTCAGTATATCTGAAGGCGACACGGGGCGCGACAGGACAAGGTGCAGGGAGAGCCCGTGCCGGGCAGGGAGGGCCCGGCGATCAGGCGCCCTGTGCTGCACGTCGGACAGGGCACAGACAGGGTGCGATGTCCTTCTTCACGTCACAGCACGAAATCCGGCGGCAGGCCCAGGGTGCTCAGCACAGTGTCCCGGTCCATCCCGGAATCGAGCAACCTGCGGGCGGCTTCGCGCAAGCCCTCGGTCTTGCCCTCGGCCTTGCCCTCGGCCCTGCCTTTCTCGAGGCCATCGGCGATCCCTTCCCTACGGGCCCTCGCGAGCCGGGTCGCCTCGTCGCGCTGAGCCTTCAGGCGGAACTCGATCATCTCGCGGACCTCGCTGGTGGCGTACGCCCGTTTCATCTCCGGCATCATCAGATCGAGGATCACCAGGCCGAACCGCCCCGGAGACGACTCGAAGGCCGCCAGAGCCGCACGGCCGTCGGCCGCGGTCGTGACCTCGTAGCCCAGCTTCCGCAACAGCCGGGCCCCGACGGTCCGGACCCCTTCTTCGTCGTCCACGAGCAGGACATGCCCACGGCCAGAGACAGGGGTCTTCGCCACGGCGGCCACGGGCGCCAGACCGCCGGCGACGGCGGGGAGGAGAATCTCGAAGCGAGAGCCGCTTCCCACCTGACTCTCGACGCGGACAGACCCCCCGTGGCTCTTCACGATCCCGTACACCATGGCCAGACCCAGGCCGGTCCCCTGGCCGACCGGCTTGGTCGTGAAGAACGGATCGAAGATGCGGCCCAGGTTCTCTTGCGGGATGCCGCAGCCACTGTCCACGACGGAGATCTTCACGAACGAGCCGCTCTGGCCGACGCCCAGGGCGGCCGCCTGGGCCGCCGGGACCTCCACGTTCTCGGTCTCGACCGAAAGCAGGCCGCCGGACGGCATGGCATCGCGGGCGTTGACGGCCAGGTTCAGCAACACCTGCTGCAGCTGGGTCGGATCGCCGATCACGATCGATGCCGAGGCGCCACGGACCTGTCGCACCGCGATCCTCTTGTCGACGGTCCTCAGCAGCAGGGAGGCGAGATCGTCCGCCAGGCCGTGCAGGTCCACGGGAACGCTCTGCAGCTTTCCCTTGCGGGCGAAACCCAGGAGCTGCCGCGTGAGCTCGGCCGCCCGTCTGGCCGCCAGTTCGATGCTCTCGCAGCCCGCGGCCCGTTCGCTTCCCGGCGGCGCCTCCGACCCCAGCGCCTGAGCGTTTCCCAGGATGGTGGTCAAGAGGTTGTTGAAGTCGTGGGCGATCCCGCCGGCCAGGAGGCCGATCGCCTCCAGCTTCTGGGCCCGGAGCAGCTGCTCTTGCAGCGATCGCCTGTCCGCCTCGGCGCGGCGACGTTCGCTCAGGTCCCTCGCGATGGCGAGCACGTGGGGCTTTCCGTCGAGGTTGAACAGGTGGCTCGATACCTCGACGGTTCTCGACTCCCGCGTCGATCCCGCGAGGTCGATCTCGAAGATCGAGGTCCCGTGGTTGTTCAGCGTCTCCAGGATCTCCGCCAGCTGCTCACGACCAAGGGAGCAAGCGATGTCGGAGAGCCGGAGGCCAAGAAGGTCTTCCCGCGAGTATCCCAGCCATCGGCAGACCTTGTCGTTGACCTGCGAGAAAGGCTCCAACCGACCATCGGGCCCGATCGGGAAGACGAACAGCGCATCGTTGGCGCTGTCGAACAGCCGCTGGTAGCCGTCCCTGCTCTTGCGGAGCTCGTCTTCGGCGCGGCCCCGCTCCACGGCCATGCCGATCGACAGCCCGATCCCCTCCAGGAACCGGACCTGATCCAGGGTCAGCAGGTCCGGCCGGGGATCCATGAGCTGGAGCAGCCCGATGGTCTCCGCCCCGGATCTCAGGGGAATCAACGCCAGGGACTGAAAGCCGAGGGACAAGCAGCGCATCCGCGCCGGGGTCGGTCCGAGAGCCGGCCCCAGGAGCTTCACGAGCCCGGAGAGCCCGTTGGTCCAGAAGCTGCCCGACTCCGTGTACGGTCCGAGAGTCAGGTCTACCCGTCCCCGGATGACGGCCCCGCACAGGCAGGTCAGCTCGGGCTGTCCACTCCCGTCCCTCGTGATGCTCCCGTCGGCATCCCGGGCGCACAGGGTCGGTTCCTCCGACAGCAGGCTCTCGGGAACCCCGACCGCATGGATGATGGGGAAGTCCCCATCGACAGCCAGCCTGATGGCGACGGCCTCGACCCCGGTCTCGTCGCGCACGAGCTCCAGGACCCGGCGGACCGCATCGGTCCGGGAGGAGCGCTCGTTCAGCACCTGGAGGATCCGGAGCGTCAGCGCCTGCCGTCGCTCCGCGAGCTGCCGCGCGGTGACGTCCACGCCGGAGGCGAGAAGGCAGGGCTGACCCCCGATGTCGACGCGGCTGGCCGAGAGCAGCATCTCCCGCACCTGACCAGCCTTGGTGCGCATGCGCACCAGGTGGGCCCGGGCCGACCCTTGCTCTTCCACCTGCCGGTTCAGCCGCGCTCGCTCGGCCGGGTCGGCCCAGAGTCCCATCTCGGCGACGCCCTTCCAGACCACCTCGTGTCGCTCGAAGCCGGTGGCGCGGAGGAACTCCTCGTTGACCTCGACGAGTCGGTCGTCCGGGAGCGTACAGATCGCCATCGGGATCGGGCTGCTCTGGAACACGCGGGCGTATCGCTCCTGGGCCTCGAGGAGACCGGTCTCCAGCCGCCGACGATCCGTGACGTCCCGGGTGATCCCGTGCAACCCCACCGGCCGGCCCTGGGCGTCCCGGACGTACGAGAACGAGATCTCCGTAAGGACCGCCGACCCGTTCCGGTGCGTGTACGTCATCTCGACGATGGCCGAGCGATCCGGGTCCACCCCGGGTTGCCCGTCCCGCGAGAGCTCCCGGCTCAGCACCGCTCGAGCCCGTTCGATGGACGGGGCATCGAGGTAGTCGGAAGGCGGACGGCCCACGATCTCGTCGGGGCGGTGACCGGTGAGGCGACCGACCGCCGGGCTGATGTAGGTGGCCACGAGGTCCAGGTCCGCGGTCCAGACGACGTCGGCGAGACGCTCCGTGAGGAACCGGTAGCGCGCCTCGAGCTCACGGATCCGGCGGTCGGCTCGGTGCCTGTGGAGGGCCATCTCGATGGAGGCGCGGAGCGCCGGCGGGCTCACCGGCTTGATGACGTAGCCGTAGGGGGCGGCCAGCCGGGCCTCGTCCACGAGGGGCTCGCCGACATGGGCCGTGACGAACACACAGGGAACCTGAAGACGCTGGTCGAGCTCCCGCGCCGCGGCGATGCCGGTCGGCGACCCGTCCAGCACGATGTCCACCAGGGCCAGGTCGGGCGGCGAGGCAGCTGCCGCATCGATGGCCTCGCCCACGGTCGAGACGGCGCCGGCCACCTCGTAGCCGAGCTTCTCCAGCGTTCTCCGGAGGCAGACCGCACCCTCGGCATCGTCCTCGACGATCAGTATCCGTGTCACGGGCATGCTCCCGGAACCTGATCGAGCGATTCGACCAGGGTCTCGAATTCGCACGGCTTCCGAAGGTATGCACCCACCGGCCGTCCCCGGAGTCGGTGCCGCCACGCTCGTACCGGAAGGACTGCTTCCGTGCCGCGCCACGGTTCCGGCCGGGGCCGAGAGCTGCGCGTGGCGACTGGAGTGCGGTGACCGATCACGGCCAGCGGTCGCGGACCTGTGCTGCCCCGCGATCGAAGGTCCATCGATCCCCTTGCTCCAGGCCTATCGGGAGCGAGTTTCCGCCGCGCTCCAGGCGCAGCGAAAGCCGGTGTAGGGGCTGCTGTCGGAGGAAGGGCGGGCGAGACGGGCGGCGCATCGGAACGGGATCGGCGAGTCCCCGTGCCACGAGCCGCCTCGCACGAACCTCGGTTCCTCGGCGAAACAGCCGACATCGCGACGAGAGTCGGGCTGTGCAAGGCACGGAAGATCGCACCATTCCCACACGTTCCCGGCCATGTCGAGAGCTCCGCACCACGAGGCTCCCTCGGGAATCATGCCGACCGGGATGGTCTGGCAGTCCAGGTCCACGCTTCGGCAGCCCACGAGATCGCCCCGGTCCACGGTCAGGTTGTTGCAGAGGTTCCGGTCCCAGGTGTCGCCCCAAGGGTAGTGTCTCCCACCGGTTCCCCTGGCGGCCTTCTCCCATTCCGCCTCGCTCGGCAGGCGTAGACCGGCCCAACGCGAGTACGCGACCGCGTCGCTGAACGTGACGCCGACCACGGGATGCCGTTCCCGGCCGGGCCCGGCTCGACGGTGCCATGCTCCCTCCGCGCTGTAGCCGCTCTCGCAGATGAACCGCGAGAACTGCTGGTTGGTGATCTGGTGCCTCCCGATGAAGAACTCCTCCACGAACACCGTCCGTCGAGGTCGCTCGGCGGCGAAGCTCTCCGGGCTGTTCCCGGGACAACGCAGCAGGATCTCCTCGATGTCCCGGTCGGAGCTGCCCATCGAGAACTCTCCCGCCGGGATGCGAATCAGCACCGAGCCATCCTGGACGTTGGCGCATTCGTCGTGCCCGCAGCGGTTCACCTCCGTGGCTGCCATCGCCCGCAGTATAGCATTCCGCCGGCGTCTTCACCTCAGGTCTCGCCCGGACCACCCCCTCGTCCTCGGCGGGGAGGATCGTCTCGGCTCGTGGACCTGGACAAGTGGAAGAGATGGAGCCGGAACCGGAACTGGACGGGGGAGAACGAGGCCGGAGGCGTCAGGAAGGATGCGTGGGGTCCCGGGAATCGCTCGCTCTCGCATTCGATCCGCCCGCTCACGATCGGGTGTGCGTCCGATCGGTGCGCGGGGCCAGGGGGCTGCCAGTTGGAATGTGGGTCGGTCTGCGCTATGCTGTGATCCGGAGCGATCGACCCGGTCGTCCGTTCCTCGGCGGGCCTGCCCCGACGCTTCCCGGCCGCCGGACGCCACAGCCCTGGCCCGGGATCCCGTCGCGGCGGTGGCCGTCATCGGGGTGATCCATGCGGCTCCAGGCCCGCGCATGATCGGATGCATCGTCCTGGCGCCCGGCCTCGCGAAACGACTTTCCGGACGGACTTCCAGAGGTTGCACCATGGCCTTGTCACGACCGATCGGCGATGGGGAGCACATCCTGCTCGTCGATGACTCACCCGAGAACCTCGATCTGCTCCAGCAGATCCTCGGTAGACAACGCTTCTCGCTCACCTCGGCCAGGGACGGGTTTCTGGCCCTTGGCGCCCTGGAGCAGACGACGCCGGACCTGATCGTGCTCGACGTGGACATGCCCGGAATCGATGGATTCGAGACCTGCAAGAGGGTCAGGTCGATCCCGAGGCTCGCCCGCGTGCCCATCATCTTCTTGACCGGGCGGTCCAGGATGGATGACCTGGCCAGAGGGTTCGAACTGGGAGCGGTGGACTACGTCACCAAGCCGTTCGACACGGCGGAGCTCCTGGCCCGGATCAGCACCCATCTCACGATCAGACGGCTCAACCTCGAGAACGAGCGGCTGCTCTACAACGCCATTCCCAGGCCGATCGCCGAGCGATTGAAGTCGGGGCCGGGGGTGATCGCCGATCGACTGGAAGACGTGTCGGTGCTGTTCGCGGACCTGGTCCGGTTCACTCCGATGGCGGCGCGACTCGCCGCCCATGAGGTCGTGGAGCTCTTGAACACGCTGTTCACGGCGTTCGACCGGCTCGTGGACGCGCACGGCGTCGAGAAGATCAAGACGGTCGGGGACTCGTACCTGGCGGCCGGAGGGCTGCCGCTGCCGGTCCCGGATCATCTGGATCGCATGGCGTGTCTCGCCCTGTCCATGCGTGCCGAGGTCGAGAGGCTCTCCCTTCGATGGCCCGGACTCGACGTCCGGATCGGGCTGCACGCGGGGGCCGTGGTGGCCGGTATCATAGGCCTCACCAAGTACTCGTACGACATCTGGGGCGACACCGTGAACACGGCGAGCCGCCTCGAGTCGCACGGCGAGCCCGGGAAGATCCACGTGAGCGAGGTGGTGCGGAGCCGGCTCGCCGGTGCCTTCTCGTTCGAGGCCAGGGGCGTCGTGGATCTCAAGGGCCGGGGACCCATGGAGACGTTCTATCTGGAACCGCCGGTCTCGGGGTAGGCCCACGACCGGAACGATCCCCGCGATCGGCGGTTCAGAGGTGGCCAGCGATGGAGGAGATCATCTGCCCGGTGTGCGGCGATCGGGTCCATGACGCGGTCGCGCTCTGCGTGAAGTGTCGGACGCCCCACCACCCGGATTGCGCCGAGTTCGTCGGCACCTGCGCTGTGTTCGGGTGCGGCGATCGCCGGTTCGAACGGGTCGAGGCGGCCAGCGCTCGCATCGACCAGGTGGTCGACCTCTCGGCCGGGCCGGATCGAGGTGGCCTCGCGCCACCGACGCCGGGCGCCGCCGTACGGCGCAGCATCCTGGCCCGGCTCGCGGCCACGGCGGCGCTGCTGTCGGCGCATGCCGGCCCGGCCGTGACGCTCCTCCTGGGAATGACGGTGCTCGACACGGTCATCACGCAGATGACGTGGGGGCGCTGGAGCGGTTTCTCGATGCTGGGCTACTTCATGACCTCGGCGCTGCCCATGGCTCTCGTCAACAGCCTGGCCAAGGCGTTTCTGGTGATCTACCTGGTGGCCCGGTCGAGGGGAAAGGAGAGCGGCGTCGGCCAGACGCTGGAGCTGCTGTGGGAGCGGGGCGGCCGGATCGTCCGGGTGACCGCCGCCGTGACCGTGCTGATCTGGCTCCCGTACCTCTCCTTCGGGGTCGACCACCGGTCGGCCTGGTTCCCGTGGTGCATCGACTGGGTGGCGTTCCTGTTCCTGGTGCTGGCGCCGATCGTGGCGGCCATGGCGCCGCAGGAGGAGCCGACGAACGCCCTGCTCAGAAGCGTGCGCCTGGTGAGCCGGCGGCTGTTCCAGGCCGCGGTCAGCGAGGGTCTGTTCACGCTGCTGTTCCACCTGATCTCGCTGGTCGCGACCAGGGTGCTCGACTGGCGCATGGTGCTCTCGATGCCCCTGGGGCTCCTGGGGTATCGGCTCATCATCAACGTGGTCGCCATCTTCTCGACGATCTACTGGCTCCTCTTCTATCTGGAGGTCCGGAGGCTCTCCTCGGGGCGCGAGTAGCCGCGGGTTCCCGTCCACGCGACGGTCAGCGCCAGTCGCCGGACAGGACGAACGCCGCCCAGTGCCGGGGCGACCGGTATCGCTCCCTGAGCCTGGTCTGGGCATGACGCAGCGCAGCACCCTTGTCCATCCCGCTCCGCACGGCCTCGTAGAAGTGAGAGACCAGCACGGAGGTCGATTCGTCCGGGATCGACCACAGCGTGGACAGCACCGAGGGGGTGCCCGCGTAGATGAACGCCCGGGTGAGCCCCACCAGCTCGTCCCCGGCCACGAGTCGACCCAGGCCGGTCTGGCAGGCGCTCAGGAACACCAGCCACGCTCTCAGGTCGAGCGACATGACCTGCCGCGCCGTCAGCCGTCCGTCGCCGATCAGCACCGCCGACTCCATCGGCGCCAGCGGCTCGTAGAACCCGTGGGTGGCCAGGTGGATCACGTCGCGGTCCCGGACGAGCCGGGACAGCTTCCCGGGGTCGAGCTCCCGCTCCCTGAAGGTGGCGCGGCTGGCCTTTCCGAACGCGGCCTCGACCGCGGCCAGCTCGGTCAGCGTGTGGGGCAACGGAGCGGTGGACGGCAGGGCGAGGTTGCCCAGCGCGTAGGCCAGGACGCTCCTGGTCTGGCCGGCGTTCTTCGCGCGACAGAACCTGAGCGCCGTCGCCGAGGGGAGCGAGACCAGATCGACCCTGGACACGAGGTACGAACCGTTCCGATCCGTGAGCGCCGAGAACGGCACGAAGTTCAAGAAGTCGTGGGGCACCACCACGAGCCTCCGGTGACGGGTCACGTGGGCCTCGATCGGCCGGATCAGCGCCTCGTGGAGCTGCCGGAGCTCCGGCGGCTCCGGGACGCCGCGGGCCGCCCCGTCCACGGGGATGAGGCTCCTGCTGCCGGAGGCGGCCCGGCCGGAACCGCGAGACCCGACGCCCTCGCCCGCGAGGCTCTGCCGGAGGCGCTCCACCGTGGCCTGCAACTGCTGGCCCGTGGCGGGGAGCTCGCAGGAGGTCACCACGGCGCCGGCGGCCAGCGACCCGGCGTCGGCCACGAACGCCAGCATCTTCTCCTCGGCCCTGGGGCCGAAGTACCACACCACGGTCGTGTCCGGGCCGATGAGCTTCGCAAGGTCGGGGAGCCCGACCGGATCGACGGTGACCAGGTCGGAGAACTCGGCTCCCATCTGCCTGGATAGCCGGTCCCGGACGCTCATCAGGTCGACCCACCTGGTGGTGGGCACCGACGATCCCTCCGAGGCGCTCAGCTGGACCAGAGCCGCGGTCAGCGGGTTGGCGCCCTTCTCCTTGCCCTGACCGCCGAGCAGCTTGAGCTCCTCCTCGAGACGACGGTATTCCCCTCGCTTCGCCTGGTCGCCCTTGACCAGGTCGGTCTTGTCGACATGGCCCAGCAGATCGACGAAGGCCCGTGCCTTGGCCCGCTCCACGTACTGGATCGCCGCCGCCGGCTTTCCGGTCGACAGGAGCAGCCGGACCATGGCGTCGTACGCCACGCCGGCGGTCCCGACGAACGAGCGCCGGAGCTGCTCCGACCCGAGGGTGGACCGCGTCCGCTCCACCAGGTCGATCGCCTCCTTCAGCGCGGCCAGCGCCTCGTCGGGCCGTTTCGACGCCACGAGTGCCATCCCCTTCTCGTAGAGCAGACGCTGGAGGTCGCCCCCCTGCAGCGGTCTCGCGCTCCGCCGGACCGGGCTTTCCACCGAGCGGATCAGGTCGAGCGCCGCTTCGGGCCGGCCCTGCTGGCGCCGCAGCGCCGCCAGGTGGGTCGTGACCCGGCACCGCAGCGCCTCCCTGGGTCGGACCACCTCCTGCTCGAGAAGGCGCAGCGCCTCGAGACAAGACCGGGCTGCCCGGTCGTGGAGCCCGAGGCGCGCCTCGCAGGTGGCTCTCGAGAACGAGACGGCGGGAAGCGCCGACTCGCCGCCGGGGCAGCTCTTGATCAGAGTCTCGATCTCGGGCAGCTCCTCCAGTGCTTTCCGGTGCCGGTCCAGGGCGACCAGGATGCTGATCCGCTGGAAGCGCCTGGTGAGCTGGGAGTACCCGGCCAGCGCCTTGGCGTCCATCACGTCGGCGGGGCCCTTCCTCGAGCGGATGATCGTGTCCAGGCAGCTGTTGAGCCGGCGATACTCCGGCAGATCGCTGACCTCGAGGGCCCGCTCGAAGTTGCGGATCTCCAGGTGCCTCTGGATGCTCGAGCTGTACCTGCCGTGGATGCCCAGGAGGTTCACCACGGCCGGGTCGACCAGGCCGGCCAGCGGGTCCTTCGGGGAGGCGGCACCCTTCGAGCTCGCGCTCCGCTCCCGGGCGATCTGCTCCAGCGGCATGGGCTTCAGTCGCGTCTCGAGCAGCTCGACGATCTGGTCGTCGATGGCGCAGCGGGCCAGCGACTTCCCCTGGGCGCCCTTGATCTCGGCCATCAGGGCGAGGCACTCCAGACGCGCCGTGTCCTGATCGGACACTCCGGCCGGGACCCCCATGGCCCGGACCGCGTCCGCCTCGGCCCGGTCGGGCCTCCCCACCTGGACCTCCAGGGCGGCCCTGTCCAGAAGCACGCTCCGGAGCAGATCCACCTGGGGGTCCGGGATCTTGCCTAGCGCCCCGAGATAGACGGCCGGGAGGCGGGACCTCGCCTCCATCGAGCTCGCGACGAGCTGTTCAGCCTGATTCAGCAGCTCGAGCTGCCGCGCGACCTGCCCCAGGACGGAGGCGGTCTTGGCCTCGGCGTTGACCCGGTTCGACTTCTTGACGAGGTCGAAGTAGTCAGCGATGGCGATCGAGGGCGAGGCTGACGGCGACCGGGGAGGGCGGGGAATGCTGACCGCCGGCGTCACCGGCGCTGGACCCGAAGAGGAGCTCCCGCGCGGCGCTGGCCGGACGGCCTGGGCGAGAGCGGCATCGGGTCCTGGCCAGAGCAGGGCCATCGAGACGCAGACGGTCACGACTCCGAGGGCGCACAGCACCCGGTCGGAGCCCGGATCATCGCCAGAGGTCCAGGACCAGGCCGGTACCGCCTCCAACCGCTCGATGTAGCGCCGGCCGAGACGGCCTCTTCGGTACGCGCTCCTTCGCTCGGCGATCCAGGAGCACAGGTCCACGCCCTCGCGGTGCGGGCGGGACTCGAGAGCGCTCCATCCTTCCTCGCGCACCAGCGTGTCGATCGCCCGGATGATCGCTTCGCGCCGGTCCTGTTGGGGAGCCCATCTCCAACCTTCGAACGTCTCCAGCTGCGCACGGAGCCAGGGATCGAGAGTCCCTTCCGCGTGACGGGTCCGACAGGAGAAGACCCACTGACCGAGTCTCAACCCCTCGAAGCTCGTGTACGATTTCAACCCGCTCCAACCGTGACGCCCGAGGAACCGCCTCAGCGCCAAGAGGAGGAGCCTGTGGCGCCGGTGCCGGCGCTCGGCCAGCGGCATCCCCATCAGTCGGACGTCCTGCTTGCGCAGGCCGGGCGTCAGGTCGAATCCAGGCCGCTCCAGCCAGCCAGGCACGCGCGTCAGCGCGTCCAGCAGATCCGGCGGCGGGTTGCCGCAATCGCACAGCTTGCGGGCACGAACCACCCATGTACCCAGCCGGATCCCCTCGAACACAGTGTCGCTCCGGAGCTGATCCCAGCCGCGCTCGATCACGAAGCGGCGTAGCAGCTCGCAGCGTTGCTCGTAGAACCTGCGCATCCGTCTCCGCAGGGCGGCGAGCTCCACCGCCGACTTCGGCGGCGCCGACCACAGCCAGCCGGGTATCGCTTCCAGGCGTTCGATCCGGGTCCGCGAGAGCAGCCCTTTGCGGTGCATCAGGCGCACGTGCTCCACCCACCGACCCAGCGGTCGACCCTCGACCACGGTGTTGGAGCGCAGGTCCGAGGCGGGGCGGTGCGCGAGGAACGACCGAAGCTCCGAGCAGGCCTTCTCGAAGGACGGGTCCAGGACCTCGCCCGCGAGCTCCCCCGGCAGACAAGTCTGGCGGACCGACCCGCCGGGCCCGACGGCTGCGCCACCACTCCTGGCGGGTCGGGCCGGCGGCTCGCTCCCGTCTCGGGTCCATGACCACCCGCGCACGCCCTCCAGAGACCTGACAAGCGAAGGGTGCAGTTTCTTCCGCCGATGGCCCACGCGGCAAGCCTCGACCCACGCCCCGATCGGCATCCCGTAGATCGCGGTTCGGACTCCCATCGATCGCCAGCCCCGGTCCTCCACGAAACGGGCCAACAGGGCCAGCCACCTCTCGTCCGGAGCCTCGATCCCGACCCACCTCCACCCGGGCAGCGATTCGAGCGCATTCGCATGGCTCTCGGGCAGCTCGCCCCGGCGGTACTGACGGCGGATGCGGTCAACCCAGAGCGCCAGTTTGTCGCTTGCGCTGGCCTCGATCGCGCTCACGGTGCCCTCGGCCGCGCAGGTGCGCCGGA